>NZ_CATKPW010000013.1:0-124988 GCF_949767675.1 Pseudomonas sp. IT-P395 | reverse complement strand
TCCATAATCGACTCGGTATTCCAAGTCGACGTACCTCTTCAGACACCTCGGTAGGCTCCCTCTCCCTCCGGGAGAGGGCTGGGGTGAGGGGCTTTTCTGCTTACAAACAAAAAACGGGCCTGCTTTCGCAGGCCCGTTCTCATTGGTTGGCTTATTAAATCAGCGTATCAACTGTTGATCGCTGCCTGTTCATTCTCGTCAAACTCTTCCGCCAACAGCTTGTCGTTGGCCTTGCCGGTGAGTGGCACCACAGCGGCACGTGGCTTACCTCGCAGTTTGCCGAAAAGGTGCTCCAGGGCGTGCTCGAGTTTTTCGGCAGCGCCGTCGATCGCCTGTTCCAGCGAATCGGCCTTGTGGGTCACGGAAATCGGTTGATGGCCTTTTGGCCGCGCTTCCAGTTGGCAGCGCAAGTCATGGGGACCTGGTTTGTCACCGTTCTCGTCGCTCAGGTGGACTTCGACACGGGTCAGGTCTTCTTCATAACGTTCGAGCGTGCTCTCAATGGTTGTACGTACCCACTCCTCCAGTCGTTGACTACTTTGAATATGGTTATCGCTGTTGACTTGGATTTGCATAGTTCATCCCTTATTTCAGCTAGCTCGTGAGAGGCCTTGAGTTGAATTTCCTGACCTCCTGGTTACAACAATCGGCCCGACTGCCGAACATTTCAACCCCTGAAAAAAGATAAATATTCATTCGCAAAAAAAGCCGGACAACCGGGCAAAGCACTGGTAAGGTCGGGAGTTGGGTCGCCTCGCAACCCTGCAAAATTCGCTCACAATTGCCCGTCATTCAACGGGTGCAAACTGCGAAATATCCCCGCCTCCTCGACCAGCCAATCATGCACCGCACGCACGCCCGGATGGCTCAACGCCCCCGGCGCATACAGCAACACGTAACGTTTGTGATTCGGTACCGACAGGCCGAACGGCACAATCAACGTCCCTCGTTCCAACTCATCGTTAAGCAAAGTGCGGCGGGCAATCGCCACGCCCATGCCGGCGATCGCCGCTTCGATGGTCAGGTGATTGCGATTGAAGGTATGCCCGCGCCGTACGTCGGCGCCTTCAAAGCCGATCGCGTTTAAATAAAACTCCCACTCTGCGTATTCATAACTGCCACGCCAGGCAGTGATGTCGTGCAACAACGGAAAATGCACCAGATCTGCCGGCCCGTGCAGCGGCGGACGCCCACGCAACAGGCTCGGTGCACACACGGGAAAAATCTGCTCGTCGAGCAAGGCTGTGGATAACAATCCCGGGTAACTGCCGTCGTTCAGATCGATCGCCAGATCAAAGTCACCCTCGTGTAACGGTACGCTGCTGTCCTCGGCGACCAGCCGCAGCTGAATGTCCGGATAGCGCTGCTGCAGGCGTGGCAAGCGCGGTGTCAGCCACTTGCTGAGGAACGACGGAATCGAGCGCACGCGCAAAATTCCGCTGATCATTCCGGCGTCCAGTCGACGCAATTCGGCATCGATGCTGCCGTACGCCTCGTTGACGGTAATCGCCAGCCGCTGCCCCTCCGCGCTCAGCTCGACACCGCGCGCACGCCGATGAAACAAACGAAAACCCAGGCGCTCTTCCAACTGACGAATCTGCTGACTGACCGCCCCCGGGGTGATGTGCAGTTCTTCGGCGCAACGGGTGAACGACAGGTGCCGCGCGGCACAGGAAAACACCTGCAGCCAGACATAGGTCTGGGCATGCAATTGACGACTCATCGTTTAGTCCTGCTAAAGGCTTACTTAGGAAGTTTCGTTAGTCACGTAGGACCGAGGTAGGCAGTATCGCCGACATTGCGCTTGTCCTACAAAAAATGGCAGCGATTCCTACTCCATTGCTTGTAAGGGTTTAGCATGGCTATCAGTGTTTTCGATCTATTCAAAGTCGGCATCGGCCCGTCCAGCTCCCACACTGTCGGCCCGATGCGGGCGGCAGCAACCTTCGCTCAGGCGCTGATCGATCAACATCTGTTGAACGATGTGCGTCGTGTGGAAATCCGTTTGTACGGTTCGCTGTCGGCCACCGGCGTCGGTCACGCCACTGACCGCGCCACGGTGATGGGCCTGATGGGCGAATGGCCGGACAGCATCGATCCGGCGACCATCGATCCGCGCATCCAGCAACTGCGTGAGACAGGCCAACTGTCCCTCGCCGGTCAGAGAGAAATTGCCTTCGACTGGCAGCGTGATCTCCTGCTGCTGGATGAGAGCCTGCCCTACCACCCCAACGCCATGTCCCTGACAGCCTTTGGCGAAACGGCCGAACTGTTCGAGCAAACGTACTACTCAGTTGGCGGCGGTTTTATCATCGAAGCGGCCGAAGCCGAGTCCGGCGTAGCCCCGGCCGGTGACGTGGTGTTGCCGTACGATTTCTCCAGCGCCGCCGAACTGCTGGCGCTGTGCAAGCAGCACAACCTGCGCGTCTCTGAACTGATGATGGCCAACGAGCGCGCCTGGCGCAGCGACGCGGAAATCCGCCAAGGCCTGTTGCACATTTGGTCGGTGATGCGTGAATGCGTCGAACAAGGCCTGCGCCACGAGGGGATTCTGCCCGGCGGCTTGAACGTGCCGCGCCGCGCGGCGAAATTGCATCGCAGCCTGCTGGAAATCGGCAAGCCCAACGTGATCAGTTCGACGCTATCGGCAATGGAATGGGTCAACCTGTTCGCCCTCGCCGTCAACGAAGAAAACGCCGCCGGCGGGCGCATGGTCACCGCGCCGACCAATGGTGCAGCGGGGATCATTCCGGCGGTTCTGCACTACTACATGAAATTCAATCCGGACGCGTCTGACGATGATGTCGTCGCTTTCTTCCTGGGCGCGGCCGCCGTCGGCATTCTCTGTAAGAAGAATGCCTCGATTTCCGGCGCCGAAGTGGGCTGCCAGGGTGAAGTCGGTTCGGCTTGCGCGATGGCCGCTGCCGGCCTGGCCGATGTGCTCGGCGCCACCCCGGAGCAACTGGAAAACGCCGCCGAAATCGGCCTGGAACACAACCTCGGCCTGACCTGCGACCCGGTCGGCGGCCTCGTGCAAGTGCCATGCATCGAGCGCAATGCCATCGCTGCCGTGAAAGCGATCAACGCCACGCAAATGGCCCTGCGCGGCGACGGCAAGCACTTCATTTCCCTCGACCGGGTGATCCGCACCATGCGCGACACCGGCGCCGACATGCACGACAAATACAAAGAGACTTCACGGGGCGGCCTTGCCGTGAGCTGGGTGGAATGCTGAGGCGCATTCCCTGACCGCCCCGGCAGACCGCACCCGACGGTCTGCCAACCGTGAGCCCGAGCAAAAATAATAACGAGGCGATACCGATGACCGATGTACGTACACCTGCTGCCGAAAATCCCGCTGTAGATCGCACACGCAATGCAGAAACGGCCCACAAGGGCTGGAACAAATTCGACACCACTTGGATGCTCGGCCTGTACGGCACCGCGATCGGTGCCGGTACCTTGTTCCTGCCTATCAACGCCGGCGTCGGTGGTTTCTGGCCGTTGCTGATTCTGGCTGTACTAGCCTTCCCGATGACGTTTTTTGCCCACCGTGGCCTGACCCGATTCGTGCTGTCCGGGCGCTCCGGGGATATCACCGAAGTGGTCGAAGAACACTTCGGCATCGGTGCCGGCAAGCTGATCACGCTGCTGTATTTCTTTGCGATCTTCCCGATCCTGCTGGTATACAGCGTGGCGCTGACCAACACCCTGAGCAGCTTTCTCGAACACCAATTGCACATCGCCCCGCCGCCACGGGCGATCCTCTCACTGGTGTTGATCCTCGGTTTGATGGCGATTGTGCGCTGTGGGCAAAGCGTCATCGTCAAAGCCATGAGCGTGCTGGTTTATCCCTTTGTTGCGGCGTTGCTGCTGCTCGCGCTCAGCCTGATCCCGAACTGGAACGGCGCGTTTTTCGCCAGCGCTCAAGAAGCCATGCCAATGTCCGCTTTCTTCAAGACAATGTGGCTGGCGATCCCGGTGATGGTATTTTCGTTCAACCATTCGCCAATCATTTCCGCGTTCGCGGTTGAGCAGAAACAACGCTACGGCGAACAGGCCGAGCGCAAAAGCAGCGGCATCCTCGCCATGGCCCACGGCATGATGGTGGTGACGGTGATGTTCTTCTGCTTCAGCTGCGTGCTGGCGTTGTCGCCGAAGGATCTGGCAGCCGCCAAGGCACAGAACATTTCGATCCTGTCGTACCTGGCCAACCACTTCCAGACTCCGGTCATCGCTTACGCCGCGCCGCTGATTGCGCTGGTGGCGATCACCAAATCCTTCCTCGGCCACTACATCGGCGCCAGTGAAGGCTTCCAAGGCATGATCGTGAAAAGCCTGCGCAGCCGTGGCCGGGTCATGTCAGCGAGCTGGCTGAACCGCGCAACCGCCGTGTTCATGATCCTTAGCTGCTGGGCCGTGGCAACGTTCAACCCGAGCATCCTCGGCATGATCGAAACCCTCGGCGGGCCGGTGATTGCCTGCCTGTTGTTCCTGATGCCGATGTACGCCATCCGCCGCGTGCCAGCCTTGCGCCAGTATTCGGGCCAGGTGTCCAACGTGTTTGTGGTGTTGATCGGTCTGATTGCACTGTCAGCGATCATCTACTCGGTTCTGCCCTGAAAACGCGCCATTAAAAAAGGCGAGCCGCGTGGCTCGCCTTTTTTATGCCCGTGTTCATTGTTCGACAATTTTCCCGGCACAGCCCTTGCTACTCCCCTGTGAGAACTGTCGCAGGCTGCGATCTTTTGATCTTCATGATCGAAATCAAAACACCGAAGATCAAAAGATCGCAGCCTCGTTTCACTCGACAGCTCCTACATGAAGCAACAAATACAGGCCACGGAATCGCCGATGATCCGGTTGGGCGAACCAACCCGATCACGGCCGGTCAACAACTGCACGTTCAATCAGGCGGTGACGCATCATGGACAATCCTTTTCAGATCATTACCGATGCCTTCGCGCCGGACTATCAGATCAACCTGAGCATTCAGGGCCTGGACGGCAGCATCATGCTGACCCTGTCCAACAGCGGCCGAATCGTGGCCAAGCGCATGATCAGCGCCGAGCAGCGCAACGACCCCGTGCGCCTCAAGCGTCTGGTGCAAAGCATTCAATTCGGCATCGCCATCGAACAAGGCCACAGCGCCATGGCGATCCTCGAAGCCATGACCAGCGGTAGCGGGATAATCCCGCCACCGCCACGTGTCAGCGGCCGGCCAGGGCAAGCGGCCGGGCTTTAAAGCTCGCCCTTCTCGACTTCCGGATGCTCGCTGGAACCGGCGCCAAGTTTGCGCTGCGGTTTCTCGATCTTCACCGAAGGAAATTGTGACGAGGCGTAACGCACCACCAGAATCGAGAACGCCAGCAGCAGAATCCCGCCGCACAGGTAGATGATGCCCATGTCCGGCGGGTTGTGGTGCGAGACGTTGGAGATCAGCAAGCGGGTCAGCGCGGTGATCGCCACGTAGATCAGGAAGCGCACCGGCATGTGGTTGGTCTTGAAGTAGATCCCGACCATCGCCCCCAATTCCAGATAGATGAACAGCAGCAGAATGTCATCGATCTTGATGTGGCCTTCCTCGAGCATCCCGAGAAACTCCATCACCGCCGCCCACGCCGTCACCGCACCGATGGCGAACAGCGCCAGATAGTGGAAGGTTTCGACGAACAGGTTGCCCAGGGACTCGGCCAGTTGATGCACGTTTTGCCGCAGTTTCTCGGCCCAGTTGATTTTCACGATGATGTTCCTTAGCTCGAATGCGAGCGGATGATGCGTGTTGGACGTGACGGTTTTCTGCACGTAACGGTTTTCATGCAGAAAAGAGGCCACGCCATCATGGCGAGACGCCGCCAAACCCGCGCCGTGGCGTTTGGTCGCACCGCTGTGCTTTTGTGGGAGCGAGCCTGCTCGCGAATGCAGCGACACGGTCTCCCTGACAAACCCGAAATCCGGTCTACATTGAAAAGCCACTACCCATGGCGCAGGGATTCGCTTATCCTTTTCGCTGTATATGGATACAGTAGTCGTCAAGACAACTTAATGTGAAGGCATGTGAGGTGGTGAATGGCCGTCGAAGTGGTATACCGCAGCAGCCGAGATCTGGAGCGCTTGTTCATGGATAAAGCCGAAGCTGACCGTCATGACAAAATGCTCGAACTGGCCGAATATCTGGCCGATGTGCTGCAAAAAGCCGTTCCGTCGCTGACTGAACAGCAAGTGGAGGAAGCCGGGATCTACATGGCGAAGAATCGCGATGTGTTCGCCCGGGCGTTCAAGAGCCAGCCGGATGCACTGTCCGAGCTGCTCAACGCACCGGCCGAGCCGGTCGATAATGCGCAAGCAGCGGAACCCGCTGAAACGCCGGCGAAGCCAGCCAAAGCAGCAAAAGCGGCGAAGTAAGCAACGCCCTAAAAGATCGTCCGAAGGCTCGGGCCGCGATCGGACGATCTTTTGCTTTTTCAGCGATACAAAACTTTTTCCGCCAACTCATCCGCCACCCGCGCCGGCGAACGTTTTTCCGCCTGTGCATGGGCAAATACTTCGGTGAGTCGAGAGCTGATCTTCGACAGATGCGCGGTAATGGTGGTCAGTTCTTCGCCGCGATGCTTGAGCGAGACGTAGATCAAGCCTCCGGCATTGATCACATAGTCCGGCGCATACAGAATCCCGCGCCGTTCCAGTTGATCGGCGACATCCAGGTGCGTCAGTTGGTTGTTTGCCGAACCGGCCACGGCCGAGCAACGCAGTTGCGTGACCGTGTGGCTGTTCAAAACCCCGCCCAGACCGCACGGCGCGAGGATGTCACACGGCGTACTGAGCAACGCGTCGTTAGCGATCGGGTGAGCGTTGAGTTGTTCCATCGCCAGTTGCACTTTGCCATGGTCAATGTCGCTGACCAGCAGTTCTGCCCCGGCGGCGTGGAGTTGCTCGGCCAACGCGTAACCGACATTGCCCAAGCCCTGAATCGCGATGCGCAAACCTTCGAGATTGTCGCTCCCCAGCCGTGCCATGGCGGTCGCCCGAATGCCGGCAAACACGCCCATCGCTGCGTGTGGTGCGGGGTCACCGGCCGACGTGGTGCTGGTGACATGCTGGGTCTGCTGAGCGATGCAGTCCATGTCCGCCACCGAGGTACCGCTGTCGATGGCGGTGATGTAGCGACCATCAAGCTGATTGATGCAACGGCCAAACGCTTCGAACAGTGCACCACGGTTTTCCACGTGCACAGGACGCACGATCACTGCAACGCCACCGCCCTGCGGCAGCCCCGCCAGCGCGGCTTTGTAGCTCATGCCCTGAGCGAGGCGAATGGCATCTTCGACGGCAGATTCGTCATTGGGATAGGCAAGATAACGACATCCACCCAAGGCTGGCCCGAGGCGACTGTTATGGATGGCAATGACCGCCTTCAACCCGGAGACCGGGTCAACGCTAAGGTGCAGCGATTCCAGGCGAGTGCTTTGCATGAGCGCAAACATCGTTGGGCTCCCGAATCACTTCTTGTAGAACGCCAGTATAGGCCTGCGCCTGAAAATTGCTGGAGCACACCGGAATAAGCGCCCGCGCCGACAACAGCTTTGCGGCATAACCCGACAGCGGTGCTGCGAGGCACTGGACGAATGACCCGGACCGGGCTAAAACGAGGCATTCCCCGGAGATTTCGATGAGTGCGCGTCAACGTTTTTTCGAATGCCTGCACCGTTCACCGCCCGCGCTGTTCGAAGCCGCGCTGTGGATGGCGGCCGAGCACGAAAAAGCAGTCGATCCCGAAGCGCTGTTACTAGAATTCAAAGACCTGCAACAACGCGTCAGTTACGGCTTGCCGATGCTGCCGGTCAGTGAACTGGCGCAGCCCCTGTTGCGCCGCATGACTGATCTGGGCTTTGCCCAGGACGACTTCCTGCCGCTGCGCCCGCAGGCGGCGCTGTTGCACAAAGTGATGCAGACCCGTCGCGGCCAACCGTTGGCATTGGCGCTGATTGCCCTGGAGCTGGCGCGAGGGCTGGAGATTCCTCTGGTCGGGGTCAACTTCCCCGGACACTTCCTGCTGCGCGTGCCCGGCGCCGATCACCTGCTTGATCCGTGCGGCGGCCGGCGCTTGTACCCCAATGATTGTCGCGAACTGTTGCAGCGCCAGTATGGGCCGAATATGAAGCTCAACGCCGAGCATCTGTTGACCGCCTCGCCGGTGCAAATGCTTCAGCGCCTGTCGCGCAACCTGCGGCAGTTGCACCTGACGCATGATGACTTCATTGCCGCACTGATCGACGCCGAACGCGTGCTCGAACTGGGTGACGCTGGCGCCGCTGATTACCTGGCCCGAGCCAGTCTTTATCAGCGGCTCGACTGCCCGAATGCCGAGCGCTTTGATCTGGAACACGCGCTGATGCTCAGCGATGACCCGATTCAGCGTCTGCGGCTGACTGAACGCCTCGGACACCTGCCGCCCAACTCAGTCGTCCATTAAAAGCAAAAGATCGCAGCCTTCGGCAGCTCCTACATTGAAATATGCATTCCCATGTAGGAGCTGCCGAAGGCTGCGATCTTTTGCTCTTCAGGATTTGACAGATATCCCCACTCCAACTGCCGAATTTCCTTCGGAAGGCGAACGCACCTGAATAATCAGCAGCGCGGCGATGACCGCCGGGATCGCACAGAAGAAGAAAATCTGCGTCACTGGAATGTGCATCGCCAGCAGCAGGCTGCCAAACAGCGGCCCGAGAATCGAACCGAAGCGACCCACGCCCAATGCCCAACCGGTGCCGGTCGCACGCACATGCGCCGGGTAGAAATTGCTGGCAAACGCATTCAGCGTCAGTTGCCCGCCGATGATGCAGAACCCGGCGGCGAACACGCAGGCGACCAGATAACGCGGGTTGTCGTGATTTAGCCCGAGCAGAATCGTGCACAGCGCCGCACCGGCCAACACTGCGGACAACAATCGCACCTTGCGCTTCAAGCGGTCAGCGAACCAGGCCATGCAGATCGCGCCCAAGGTGCCGGCGAACAGAAACATCGACGTCACCAGATTGGCTTCGTTGAGTTTCAAGCCACTTTCCAGCAGCAGCGTCGGCAGCCAGCTGATCATGAAATACAGCAGAATCAGGCTGACGAAAAACGTTGCCCAGATCAGCAAGGTCGGCCGCGCGTAGCCATTACGGAACAATTCGACCACGGTCAGTTTGCTGCCCTGCTCACGTTCGTTCTGCTCGGCAGTCGCCAGCGGTGGTTGCCAGTCCGGCAGCATGCGCGCGGTGACTTTGCGCAGCCGCGTATACGGCGGTTCATCACGCAGCAAACGTGGCAGCGACTCCGGCAGCATCCACCAGAGAAACGGAAACAACAGCAACGGCGTAACGCCACCGGCGAGAAACACTGCTTGCCAGCCGAACTGGTCGATGAACCCGGCGGCGACGAAACCACCCGCCGCGCCACCGAACGAAAAACCACACGCCGCCAGCGTTACCATCAAGGTGCGCAAACGCGGTGGCGAATATTCCGACATCAATGCCATGGCACTGGGCATCGCCCCGCCCATGCCGATACCGCAGATGAAGCGCGCGATCATCAGCGTGTTCAGCGAGTCGGCGAAGACCATCAGCACGGTCAGCGTGGCGTAGATCAGCACGCAGGCGAGCAGAATCCGGCGTACGCCAAAGCGGTCGGCGAGCGGTGTGACTGCGAGCGAACCGAGCGTGAGGCCGAGCAGGTTGGCGCTGAAAACCGGGCCGAACGCAGACTTTTCCAGGCCCCAGTCCTGCGCCAGCGCAGGCACCACGTAACCGAGCACCTGGGCGTCATAACCGTCGGTGACCAGCAGCAAGGCGAGCAGGATCAAGAGCAACCACTGATAGCGGGACACAGGACGGGCGTCGAGTGCCGCCCGAAAGCTGGCAATCTGGTTGTGCATCGCAAGGTACCTGTTTTGTTTTTATGATTATGCGAATGGCGATATTCCCTTGTAGGAGTGAGCCTGCTCGCGATAGCGGTGGGTCAGTCAGAAACTGAGTGATTGACACTCCCTCATCGCGAGCAGGCTCACTCCTACAGGGTTATGGGGTGTCTGGTTGATTGCCAGGATGCGCCTTGATGAACGCGGGATGTTCAGCCGCCAGTGCGGCGACCCGACGAATGTTCGGATACGCCTCAAGGCTGACATTGAACCGCTCAGCCGCATACAACTGCGGAATCAGGTACACATCGGCCACACACGGCCACTCGCCGAAACAGAAGCCTTCATCGCCAATCAACTGCTCCACTGTCGCCAGCCCTTGGCTGATCCAGTGACTGATCCACTCCACCACCTGCGCCTCATCGTGCCCCAACTGACGCAGGCGATTGAGCACACTGACGTTGTGCAGCGGATGCACATCGCAGCCGATCACCGCCGCCACACCCCGCACCTGC
This sequence comes from Pseudomonas sp. IT-P395, assembly GCF_949767675.1. NCBI lineage: Bacteria > Pseudomonadati > Pseudomonadota > Gammaproteobacteria > Pseudomonadales > Pseudomonadaceae > Pseudomonas > Pseudomonas sp. IT-P395. The sequence continues at coordinate 114,575 of NZ_CATKPW010000013.1, read as the reverse complement.
GCACGGGCAAGCAGATCTTCAGGCAGCAACGGCACCTGTGGATAACGTTCTTCCAGGTACTCAATGATGGCCGGCGACTGAATCAGCAAACCGCCTTCGTCAGTGCGCAAGGCCGGCACCCGGCCCTGTGGATTGATCGCCAGATACGCCGCTTGGCGATGCTCGCCACCCGGCGGTGCGATCAGATTGACCGGCAACGCCTGATAGTCGAGACCCTTCAGCGCCAGCGCGATTCGCACCCGGTACGACGAGGTCGAACGGTAATAGGTATAGAGATCCATATGCCGCTCCTGTCAGCGCGCCGGCAACACTTTGCCGCGGCACTCGCCGAAGCCGATCGAAGCAAAACCATCGCGAGCGCAACGAGCGCGCAGAATGATTTCGTCACCGTCCTCGAGGAATTTACGCACCTCGCCAGACGCCAGTTCAATCGGCTTTTTACCGCCCTCGGTGATTTCCAGCAGGCTACCGAACTGACCGCTCTCAGGGCCGGACAAAGTGCCCGAACCGAACAGGTCACCGGCCTGCAACTGGCAGCCGTTGACGCTGTGGTGCGCGACCATTTGCGCGACGGTCCAGTACATGTAACGGGTGTTGCTCAGCGTCAGGCGATGAGCCGGCAGGTTCTGCTCGCGCATGGCTTCGGTGAGCAGCAACACTTCCAGTTCGATGTCGAAGGCACCGCCGTCCTGATCGCGCTTGTCGAACAGGTACGGCAGCGGCTGCGGATCACCTTCAAGACGCTTCGGTTGCGCGGTGCGGAATGGCTCCAGCGCTTCTGCGGTAACCACCCACGGCGAGACGCTGGTGATGAAGCTCTTGGACAGGAACGGCCCCAGCGGCTGGTATTCCCAGGCCTGGATATCGCGGGCCGACCAGTCGTTGAGCAGGCAGAAACCGGCGATGTGATCAGCCGCGTCAGCGATGGCGATCGAATCACCCATCTCGTTGCCCTGACCGATCCAGATGCCCAGCTCCAGCTCATAGTCCAGGCGTGCGCACGGACCAAACGTCGGCTCGGTCTGACCGGCCGGCAAGGTCTGGCCTTTCGGACGCCGTACGTCAGTGCCCGACGCGCGCACGGTGGAGGCGCGACCGTGATAGCCGATCGGCACATGCTTGTAGTTCGGCAGCAGCGGGTTATCCGGACGGAACAGTTTGCCGACGTTCTGCGCGTGCTCGATGCCGACGTAGAAGTCGGTGTAATCGCTGATGCGTGCCGGCAGATGCAGCTGGCAATCGGCGGCCAGTGGCAGCAATTTCGCGCCTTGGGCTTCGATGTTGCCACGGTGAGTGCTGCCTTCGCTGAACAGTTCCAGCAGACGCGAACGCAGAGCCACACGTGCCTCGCGACCGAGTTCGAAGAACGCGTTCAACTGGCCGCCGTGCATGGCTTCGACCGCACTGCGCGCGACGCCGTCGAACAGCCCGGCTTCCAGCGCCACTTGCAGATCGAAGATGTGTTCACCAATCGCCACGCCAGCGCGCGGCGCCGCACCGTTGCTGCTGAACACACCCAGCGGCAGGTTCTGCAGCGGGAAATCAGCGTGGCCGTTGGCCGAGGCAACCCAACTGCGGGTAATGGAAGTCTGAGTCATGGGTTATCTCCGGGTTGGGTCGAACGTCGCGGGCAGCGTGGCCCAGCAAGCGTCGTAAGTGGATTGCAGTTGCGGGCAGTCGAGGGCGAAGCGGCTTGGGCGCAGCACCTGGCTGGTCTCGAACATGAAGGCCATGGTGTTGTCGATTTTTGCCGGTTTGAGTTCGGCGTTGATCGCTTTGGTGCAGGTCTCGCCATCCGGGCCGTGGGCGCTCATGCAGCTGTGCAGCGACGCACCGCCGGGCACAAAACCTTCGGCCTTGGCGTCGTATTCGCCCTGGATCAGGCCCATGAATTCGTTCATCAGATTGCGGTGGAACCACGGCGGACGGAAGGTGTTCTCGGCGACCATCCAGCGTGGCGGGAAGATCACGAAGTCGAGGTTGGCCAGACCGTGCACGCTGGTCGGCGAGGTCAGCACGGTGAAGATCGACGGGTCCGGGTGATCGAAGCTGACGGTGCCGATGGTGTTGAAACGGCGCAGATCGTATTTGTACGGCACGTTATTGCCGTGCCAGGCGACCACGTTCAGCGGCGAGTGATTGAGTTCGGTGGCCCATAGCTGGCCGAGGAATTTCTGCACCAGCGTGGTCGGCTGCTGGAGGTTCTCGTAAGCGGCGACCGGGGTGAGGAAGTCGCGCGGATTGGCCAGACCGTTGCTGCCGATCGGCCCCAGATCCGGCAGGCGCAACGGCGCGCCATGGTTCTCGGCGACGTAGCCGCGTGCTTGCGGGTCGAGCAATTCGATACGGAATTTGAGGCCGCGCGGCAGCACGGCGATTTCCAGCGGCGCCACTTCCAGCACACCGAGTTCGGTGGCGATGCGCAATCGACCGAGTTGCGGCACCAGCAGCAGTTCGCCGTCGGCGTTGAAGAACACCCGTTCCATCGAACGGTTGGCGACGTAGTTGTAGATGCTGATGCCGGACGGCTTTTCCGCGCCAGCGTTGGCGACCATGCTCACCAGACCGTCGATGAAATCGGTTGGCTCGGCCGGGATCTCCAGCGGATTCCAGCGCAGGCGATTGGGCGTCACTTCGCCCAAAGGACCGCCGGCCAGTTGTCTTTCCAGTTTGACGAAGGCCGGGTGATTGGCCGAAGGCTGAATCCGGTACATCCAAGTGCGCCGCGCTTCACTGCGGGTCATGGTGAACGCGGTGCCGGAGAACAATTCGGTGTAGAGACCGTACGGCGCTTTTTGCGGGGAATTCTGGCCGACGGGTAGCGCGCCGGGCAACGCTTCAGAGCTGAATTCGTTGCCGAAACCGGACTGATACGCCAGCGCCTGAGCGGTTGAATCGAGGTTCATGGAGCCTCCTGAACAGGGAGTCGGCAGTGGCCCATCGCTCTGGCTCAGAGGTTTCGGCACGCCGGGGTTGTTATTATCGTAATTCGATTACGCATAACGTAATTTGCTCGCTATCCAGCGTCAAGCTATAAAGACGCCCATTCGTTTCGGAACCCGGCCGCACCATGGAAAAAACCAGCGACAGCAACGGCAAACAGAAAGTCCGCTCCGCCGAAGTCGGCACCGACATCCTCAAGGCCCTGGCCGAGTTGTCGCCGTCCACTTCGTTGTCGCGACTGGCCGAACATGTGCAAATGCCGGCGAGCAAGGTTCACCGCTATCTGCAGGCGTTGATCGCCTCAGGATTTGCCGAGCAAAACACCGCGACCAACCATTACGGCCTCGGCCGCGAAGCCTTGCGTGTAGGCCTCGCCGCACTCAACAGTATGGACGTGCTGAAAGTCGCCGCCCTGCCGTTGGCCGAACTGCGCGACGAACTCAACGAAACCTGCTTTCTGGCGGTGTGGGGCAACCAAGGCGCAACCGTTGTGCACATCGAGCCGGCGGTGCGTGCAGTGACGGTGGTGACGCAATTGGGTTCGGTATTGCCGTTGCTCAGTTCATCAACCGGGCTGGTATTCAGCGCTTATCTGCCACATCGCGAAACCGATGATTTGCGCGTTCAGGAGATTGCCGCTGCCGATCATCCGCTGAAGGACGAGAAGACTTACGTATCACTGTGTGAACAGATCCGCGAACGCGGTCTGCATCATGTGCATGGTTTGCTGATGCCGGGTGTGGATGCGTTGTCCGCACCGGTGTTCAACGCTGTCGGCCAGGTCGCCGCCGTGCTGACCATTGTCGGCCCGACCTCGCTGTTCCACGCCGACGAAAACGGCCCGGCGGCGCAGCGGTTGCTGGCGGCGACGCGGGCCGTGAGTTGGCGGATGGGTTATGAACGATAAACGCTCTACGCATTGAGCGAGCACCAAGTGCTCAAAAGCGGTCAATGAACGGTTGTTTTACTCAGTCCGGAACTGGCACTTTCCATCCATGTGTTGAAGAACTCGACCAGCATCTCTTTCAACTCTTCCTGGCCTGTGTAGTAAGTGACCAGCTCCGCGACCGTCCGCGCATCTTCGAACAAACTGAGCAAAGACCGTTGTGCGTGGGTGATTTCCTTGACGGGGGCACCCGCAGCTGCGGCCTGCCCCAACGTCATCAGCCCGGTCAGCGCTTCCTGGACATGTCCCAGGGCAGCGCGGTAGTCACCTCGCTTGTCCGACTGTGAGGCATCGTAGATGCTTTTCATCATCTGCACAGCCACCACAACAGTGCCCACGGGAGGCACCAGCAGGCTCACGATGTTCGCGGCCTTCAACAGGTTGTCGTAAATAATACCGGTGATTATTTCATTGAGACTGGTGGTGCGTTCGTCGATATCGCTCAATACACGGCGCACTCGCTCGTCATGGAAAGTGAACAGATCAGGCAATAACGAACGCTGCTGCGTGCGAATGACCGGTTTGGTATCGACGGTTGAGACCAGATTGTCGAAATAGTCGTTGATCACCTTTTGGTCGACCAGCAATATCCGCTGGCTGTAGTAATTCCTGAACGGGCCGTATCGAAAACGAATCGAAGGAATGAAATCAGCGATGGGCCGGAAGCTGACCAGATCCGGTGCGTCAGGCGTATAGAGCAAATCGAGCAACCCTGAAGACAACTTCACTCGGAAAATATAAACGCCGCCAACCGTGCGGTCCCAGGCAGCCGTCAAACCCAGCTCGCCGATGTTGAACTTATACAGCCCGACGTCACCTTCGGCGACGCTATTCATAATCGACTGATAACCGCCACTTTCTTTCAGATTATCGATAGTCCGCTGGATAGCAGAGAAAGATTCTACTGACAGTCTGCCATTGGTAAAGTCGGCAAAAGCATTGCGGTACATTTCACAGCGGATTCTTCGGGCGTGAACCGCGCGTTTGAACGCGTAGTCAGGATGAGCGCTGTTCTGATATTGCGCTTTCAGCATGGCGGTATATCTGTCGCCGGGACGGAAAGTTTTCGACAGTGAGGACAGGTCTCGGATATCCAGTTTTTCAATGCTGGGATGGCCATTCACCAAATAGTATTTCGGGCTGAATTTCGTTTCGTAGCCCGGATGCACGGCCTCAAAGGCGAGTCCCTCAAGCAGGACGTCAGTAATGCTCTTACGAAACTCTTCGGTTTGAACAATGATCTTGTCGGGATTGACCGAAACCTTGCTGCCACGAGTACGCAAAATGTCTTCTATCTGAGCTTTCACCGAGTCATAAGTGAACTGCTCGAACGTCGGAAAACCATTGTCTCGCGCATCAACTGTAGAGAGTGCCTTGAGTTCGGTGGTCAGACGCGAATAGCGCTTGCGGCCTTCGATGCCCAGTGCTCGATAACCAGCCGGAGCAATGGCCTTGTGCAGGGCAACTTCGGCTCGGTAAGCGATATTTACGTAGTCTGCCAACGGTGCCTTGAGATTCAGGCCAAGATCGACCGGCCGGCCATCGAGCGTGTAGCGGTAGCTCAGTTTTGTGGGAGCGCTGCCGAGCAACTTACCTGCTTCGTGCAGGTAGTCTGGATGGATCAGCAATGCAGCGTATTCACGATCTGCGGACAATGCCGACTCCAGCCAGACGTTCGCCGCATAAACATCGGAAAATTTTTGCAGTTCAAATTCACCGCCAGGCGTTTTGACCAGCATCAGCGACGGTACATATTCTCTGGCCGAAATGATCAGGACATCTTTCAACGCTGGTACTTGTGATTTGATTCCCAATCCCTGAATAGTCACCGTGGCGTCATTGGCCATGGCTCGCGCGATGATATTCGCATCGGTGGAGTCCAGCTTTCCAGAGTGGCGAGCAACAAAAACTGCAAACGCCATCTGGCTGAAGAGGTAGTTGCGATAAGCCTCTTGGTAACCAACCGAGGGCGAGGATGCAAGGCTGCTGGTAAATTCCAGTCGCAGGTTGCGACTCTCCAACCACTGCTCAAGCGCCACCGTCGTCAGCCGACTTGCGTCGGGAACGCCGATGATAGTCAGGGCGGCTTTATAACCATTGTCATGCAGACCGAAAACGATAAATTCTGTCAGCGTGCGGGTTTCTTCCTGTTCGATAGTACGTCCGGCAACTTGCAGAGTGTACGAGCTATGGACACTTATCGCTTCTGGATCCAGGTGCTCACCGAGAACCCTGTCCGCCCATTCAGCGAACGTACGCACCACATAATCCTTAAACGAAAAACACGCATCGAACGCGCTTGAAAACGCAGCCTGGTATTGATCCTTGGATTCTTCAAGCTCGTTATATCGTTGTTGAATATCGCTACCAGCGCCATGGAGCCAAACCGGCCAGTCGGTGCGTTTCAACGCAGTCCGAAGCAGATAGAAGCGGGTGTTGATACCGTAGCGCAAAACATGCAGGCTTTGATTGTCCTGCAACACCGAGGTAAGCGGATTTTCCAGTTGTTCCCGACCACTGAACAAGGATGACACGCTTTCAAGCTGGCCTTTGAGATGAGTCTCTACACAAAAGGCGTGAGGACTTCGCGTACCCTTCAGGTATCTGATCTGGTCACTACCCAAGGACAATCGCTGCTGAAGTTTGCTGTGCAAATCGGTATTTTTTTCAAAAAACTCAAAGCCGTATTCCGGCGTGTGCACAAGATAGGACGTCGACTCGTTGAGCAGCGGCATTTCTGCATCCGGACGCTCGGCGTTGTCCAGAACGAAACAGGGCTGACGCGACAGAAGGTAATCCTGCGTCGGGCGCAGGTTGACTTCAAACGCTGCGCGGCCGGAGTCTGCGTCAAGAAGATGAGCGAATCTCTCACCCAACAGGGCATCAAAATTGTTGGCCATGACCGACAGGGACAGCTCTGCACTCGTGACCACGGCGTACGCTTCGATGAAAGTCTGCTTATTCGACAGAGGTGCAGTGTCCGGGCGAATGGTTTTCGCTGGCGCCGCCCAGAACTTTGCGATCTCGGCTCGCAACGTTTTTTCCAGTCCTGCAGCTACAGCCGCGATCAGATCCTCGACAATAAACGTATTCAGAACATTGACTTTGAATTGCTCACTGAACGTGTCCGGCAGAAAAAACACACCATCGCCGCCCACTATGTAAGCGGGGCTGACGTTGTTATCCAGACAATGAACTGTGACGTCCCAAAGAGTGCCCGAAGGCCGGTTTTCATTGGCGGGAAAAGCAGGATCCGTATTGATATAGACTTTGTCGATATCGACCGTTTTACCCAAGCGCTTTAACTCACTCCCAAGCAAGTTGCGAAGAATATCCAGCACGCTTGGCATGGCGTCGATGATCTTGAATAGACCTGCTTTTGCCTGGCTGGCCTTTTTCCACTCTTCAGCCCACGTAACTTGCTCACCCAATGAACCACGCATCAAACTTTTAAATAACTTGGCCACAACACTTCCTTACTTGACTATTCAGAGCTGCGAGTGCAGCTATGCAGAGGGTCGCAAGGTAGTTTCTTTTTCAATCAACATGAAGTTCGAACAATTTACAAAACATGCCAACAAACAACCAAAATCATTTTCACCAGCAAAAAAATTAAAACACTAAGCCAATATCCCCATCAACTTTGCTTTCGCCACCGCCTGAGTTCTGCGCTCCACCCCCAACTTCCCATTAATCCGTCTCGCATGTGTTTTTACTGTATGTAACGAAATAAAAAGTTGTTCTGCAACTTGCTGATTCGAAGCACCTTGAGCAATCAACATCAGCACTTCGCGCTCACGCCGACTGAGGCCCGACGCCAGATCAGGGTTATCGCATTGCCTGGCAGGAATCTGCTTGGCAGACACTGTTCCGAGACTGCCCCGGCGTAATTCCCACTCCCGCATGGCGTGCTGCAATTGACAGCGCTCCACCAGCATTCCGGCACGCTGGAAAGCTTGCTGCGCCGCCTCTGTGTCACCGTTCGATTCGGCCAACTGGGCGAAGGCCAGCAGCAACTCCGTTTCCGCCGTCAACATGCCTCTGGCCTGCGCCTGATTGAGCAATCGTTCAATGGTTGGCAGACAGTTTTCATCCGGATTCAACTGCGTATGCGCGCAGGCCAGCAGGTATTCAATGCGGATAATCAGCTCGAAAGTGGCGGGCGGCGCCTGGAGTGCAGAGGGTCCACGGTAATGCCTTAACAGCCGGCCCAACGCCTCTTGCACCAATTGCGGTCGCCCCTGCTGCAACCAGAACTGGCTGCTGACCTGAAGCACGACACCGCGATAGACCGTATCGGGAATCTGCCGCTGCTGCATGACCCTTTCGGCCTCGCGCAGGCGCTCGAAAGCGCAGGCATAATCGCCTCGATTGCCGGCCAGTTGAGCCTGCCCGAGGTAGCCATACAAGACCCGCTTGTCTTCACTGCGCAAACAATCTTCAAGGCCTCGGCTGAACAGATCCGCAGCCTGCTCTTCCAGACCCATGCACAGCGCCAGCCGACCTCGTCGCAGGGCAATTCGGCCCAGCAGCGGCGTGGGCACCAGGGTGCGCTGACGCAGCAAATGCTCAATATCCACCAGCAGACTTTCGGCACGCGCGGGCGCTCCTCGCTGCTCGAGCCATTGCGCATGATCAAGCTCCAGCAACCCTTCGAGCAACAGGGAGCCATGCGCGCGCGCCAGGCACAGCGCCTCGCGGTTGAGAGCATGGGCCTGATCGAGTTCACCGCACAGTAACGCCTGCTGCGTCAGTCCCGACAGACACATCAGACGGGCTTGCCAGGCATCGTCGGTCAACGCTGACAATGCCTCCTGAAAACAGGCGCGCGCCGGCTCCATTTGCCCCTGCAAGTGGCAGAGCCAACCTTGTTGCGCCTGCCAACGTGCCAGCAGTTGCTGCTCCAGATGCATCGTCGGCTGCGGCATGAAGCGGACGAGATGAGCCATGCATTGCGCGGCCTGTTCGAATCTGCCGGCGAACAGCAATGCCCCCGTGACCAGCCCGATCAATTGCGGTGTCATCAAGGTCAGCTCGCGACTTTGCTGCTCATGCAAGCGCAACAGCAGGACGACCGTCTGGTCTTCCAGCAGATCCTCGAAGCTCAAATGCTGCAACAGGCTTACGGCCGTTTCGTACTCTTCGGCCAACAACGCTTGCTCGAACGCTGCTCGCCAATCCTGCACCGCAGTGAACCACTGACAGGCGCGCCGATGCCACGAACGCGCACACGGCCAATGCGACTCCTGCATGATTCGCGACAGCGGGCGAAAAACCTGCAGCCAATCGACGGACTCCTGCCAAGGCTCGATAAAGCAGCCCAGCACTTGCAGGTCATGCAACAGCTGTGCGCCTTCGCCGGGGCCGAACAAATGCTCGCATAATGGCGCGTTGAACCGCGGCAATTGGGCCAGAACACGCCATGCCTCATCCTGCTCTGGCGTCAGGTTGCTGAAGAGTTCGTGCTGCAGATAATCGAGCAGGGTGTCGACACGCTGTTGTGGCTGCAGCTTTTGCGACCAGTCGCACTTTTGCAGGAGCGCCATGCGCGCACCCGCGCACCAGCCGCCGGTACGCTGGATGATACCGGCGGCGACACGGTCCGCCTGGTCTGGCGGCAAATGGCGCAACACCGGTACAAGCTCATCGTGGGTCAGTGCCAGGCTGGCGCGCTCGGATTCGTACAGTTCGTCATCGAGCAACAGGCGCGGCCAGTTGCACTGTGGCCGGCGGCGAGTGCTGATCCACCAGGTGAGCGCCGGGCTGCTGACCGCCAACAAACGATCCAGTAAAGCATCCAGAGCCGGATCCGGCAGACGGCTGTAATCGTCGATAAACAGCGAAGTTGTCCTGGGCCAACGTGCCAGCTCCGCCATCAGTTGCGCAACGTCAAGGTCCTCGACCAGCCCGAGCACCTGAGTCAGACGCAGGCAAAACTCCTCGCAGCTGAGCGCTGCTCCCGCCAGCGGCAGCCAAATCGTCTCGCAGTCTGCACGCACCTGCAGAAGACATTCGCTGAGCAGTGCGGTTTTGCCACTGCCAGCGGGTGCGCACAACAGCCTGACCCGCGCGTTCGAAGCCAGAAGAGGCGCACTCAAGCGAGGGCGAGGCTGGTGATGTGAAGAAAGTCTGGGCAGAAATCCGGGTCGATCCAGGCACGGGGTCATGGCGGTCATCGGGTGAGCCTTCTTATCGTTGTGCGCTCACCCTAGCCCTCTCCCGTGCGCTTGTTGACGAGTATTCAGCACGCTGATTGACGACCATAAAAAAGGCGACCGTGCGGTCGCCTTTTGCGCTGCCGATGTATCAGAACCGTTACCGAACGCCCTCTGCACGCAAGGCCGATGGCGTGTAGTCAGCTGCCTTGGCTTCGAAGCCGAACTCGAAACTGTGCTTCTCTTCGTTCTTCATTCCCAGGGCAATGTAGCGACCGGCGATGATGTCGTAGAGCGCTTCGAGGGTATAGGCCTGCGCCTGGTGATCGTAGTAGTACTGAGCATGCCCTTCGGCGACACGCCACAGTTGCCCGCGACCGTCGTAGTGATCGGCGAGCGCCACCTGCCAGCTGTCCTCGTCGATGTACATGTGGCGCTTGGCGTAGATGTGCCGCTCGCTCGGTTTCACCGTGCCGATCACTTCCCAGACGCGGTGCAGTTCATAGCGGGTAAGGTCCTGATTGATGTGGCCAGCCTTGACGATGTCGTCGTATTTCAGGCTCGGCGAATCGAGTTTGTAGCTGTTGTAAGGAATGTACATTTCCTTCTTGCCGACCAGCTTCCAGTCATAGCGATCCGGTGCACCGGAGAACATGTCGAAGTTGTCCGAGGTGCGCAGACCATCGGCGGCGGTACCCGGGCCGTCATAGGCCACTTGCGGCGCACGACGCACCCGGCGCTGGCCGGCGTTGTAGATCCAGGCCAGACGCGGCTCTTTCACCTGATCGAGCGTTTCATGCACCAGCAGCACGTTACCGGCCAGCCGCGCCGGCGCGGTCACCGACTGTTTGAAAAAGGTCAGCACGTTGGCGGCTTTTTCCGGATCGAGATCCTTCATCAGTTGCGGCACGGCGATCTCTTCTTCAAAGCGGATCGGCGTGTAGCTGCCGTTAGTCTGCGGCGTCACCTGTGTGATGATGCGCCGCAGGTTACCGCCGTGATATCGGGTGATGTGGTTCCACAACACCTCCACACCGTTCTTCGGAATCGGGAATGCGTAGTAGCGGTTGCCTGTGAAGTTGGCCAGGCCATTACCATCGTTGATACTGGTGACATTCAGCGCGCTGCGTTTGGCCGACTCATAGATCTCCGCTGGCACGGCGACGGTGCGATGGGTCGGGTAAACCGGGATCTTGTAGGTTTCGGGGTAACGTTTGAACATCGCCACCTGACCGTCGGACAGCTTGTCCTTGTACTTGTCGACGTTGGCCGCGGTGATCGTGAACAGCGGTTTCTCGTTGGCGAACGGGTCGGCGAGGAAGCCTTTGCTGTCCACCGCACCGGCGTTTTTCGGGATGCCACCGGTCCATGCCGGAATCGAACCGTCAGCGTTGCCAGCCTTCTCGGCGCCGAGTGGCGTCAGGCTGGTACCAAGTTTGTTGGCTTCATCCGGCGACACCGCCGCCATCACATTGGCCGCCAGCAGACTCAGCGCCAGCACACCACATTGCAGAATCGTTTTGCGCATTGCAGTCATCCTTCTCGGGCAGATCAGAAGTTCACGCCGAAGCTCAGAGCCACGAAGTCACGGTCTTCGAGGACGTTGTAATCGCCACCGAAAAAGTCGGTGTAACTGAGGCTCGCGGTGTAGGTGTTGCGGTAGTCGGCATCGACGCCGACGCTGATCGCTTTCGCGCCTTCGTTGAACAGGCCGTTGGGGCCGTAACCGGCGACGTCATGCGACCACGACAGGTTGGGTTTGAGGTTGATACCGCCGATCACGTTGGCGTAATCGAGGATCGCCCGGGCGCGGTAACCCCACGAAGTCGAGGTGACGAAACCGTCGGTGTCGCCACCAAAACCGTACTGCCCGTAAACCGAATCACGGCCATAACGCAGCTTGTCGCGTGACTCCAGTCCGCCGACCCGCACCACAGCGGCTTCACCGACCAGGGTCAAGCGCTGAGCGCCCCAGACCTGATCGAAGAAGTGTGTGAGGGTGCTCTGGATTTGCGTGACTTCTTTGCGCCGATAGCCTTTGTTGTCCGCTCCCGGTGACGTCGCAAGTGGAGACGCCGTGCCACCCGCAATCGGGTTGAGCAGCGCCAGTGTCAGGTCGTTGGTGTTGACCTGCACCGGAGCGTTCGGACGGTAGCTGATCTCGCCGGTCCACGCGGTACCGGTGGGCAATGTGGTGGAGAAACTCGCGCCGTAGAGGCGAATGTCTTCCGGGTATTCAAGGTAATACCCACCGCGTCCGAGCATCACGCTCTGCGCCAGACCGGAACCACTGCCGGGGGCCAGGCCATTGGCGATGCCGACCATGCCCGGCAATGCCGCCAGCGTCGACAGGCCGGCCGTGGTGGTGCCGACGGTCGGCGTACGGCTGTGGTAGTTCATGAAATAGAGACCGTACTCGGTGTCGTCGCCGAGCCAGCGCAACGCCGTCCCCCACTGCCCGGAATCCCGTGCATCACGGTCACCACCACGAGGAATCACCACACCCTCACGGGTCACCTGAATCCCTTGGCCAAAGGCCTGGGTCAGCGGCACAAACGGCGCGATCGCCGGGTTGCCGACGGTGTAGCCGTTGTTGCAACCGTCCGCCGCCACATCGACACCGAAGAAGGTGCCGCAGTTGTCGAGAACGGTCTGGTCCCATTCCAGTTGGTAGAAGCCTTCAACGGTCAGTTGATCGGTCAGGCCTTGCGAGCCAAACAACATGTTGACCGGAATCAGGCCTTCCTTGATTTCCGCACCGGGGCGGCGAAACGCCGAGACGTCGATCGGGTTGATGCTGTTGATCGAGTTACCGATGAAGGTACTTTCGCCCCAGCTCACCACCTGTTTGCCCGCGCGCACGGTGCCCGGCAGGTCGGCGATGGAATAGTTGTGATAGACGAACGCATCAAGAACCTGCGCGCCGGAGGATTTCGCCCCTTCCTTGCGCCCGCTGTCGCTGATCGGCTTGAACTCGCGGTCTTCATCCTTCAGCTCGAAGTCGTACCAGTACTTACCGCGCACGAAGACACCGGTGTCGCCGTACTTGAGTTCAAGGTCGTGAATGCCTTTGAAGATTTTCGAGAAGGTCTCACCCTTCTTGAAATTCAGACGCCCGTCATCACCGGTCGAGGATTGCCCGGTCCCGCCATTGACCGTGCCGACCAGCGACTTGTCGGCATCGCGCATGCCCCAGCTCGCACCGATCGACAGCGACGAGTCGAAGGTGCCTTCAATCTCGCCAATGTTGAACGCAACCGCTTGCGCCTGGGCGCAGCAACCCAGAGCTACCGCGGCTGCCAGCGCCTGCGGTGTGAAGATGGCGCGCATTGTTGTTTTTGTCATGCGTCTTCCCCGGTGAGTGACAGAAGGCCCCACCCTACTGCCGGGCAACCGCGTCGATAAGCGCACCAAGGAGGTATTCGTGTTGTCGCTCGAAAGGATGAAAGGCCTTGCGCGGCGCGGCTTTGCGCCGTTCATGGATTGGCTGGATGGAGGATTATCAGTGCAGCGCATGGTGCACATCGGATGATGGGACTGTTGCATGCCCCGCAACAGTGCATGTCCGGAATCGGTATTTTTCCTACGCGCTCAAGACCTTATTCTGAACGCGCTTTCACGGGACACGCCGCAAAGCACGAAGCACTGGCCTTTGAGCGACTCAGGCCATTGCTGACAGATTTCAGATGAATCGAAGACTTCGGTTTATCGCCCCGGTGTTCACTGACGTTGATTTGTAGCTCCTTGATCCAACGTCTTACCTTGGCCGCTGCGTTTGCAGCGGCCTTTTTTATGGGCGTTGAAAACGTATTCCCTACTGCCTGCAAACACTTTCCGAGAACAACGTAGGACCTTTCCTGCAGCGCAGAAGAATTCTCCCTACTTTGTTATTAGCCTGCGAAAACCCTCTCGAAACAAAGCCCTGTTACTTACGGGCTTCTCAGATTTTGTAACCGCAAGTCTGATGTAACTTGAAACACCTAAACCCCTCGCTGGTGACACGGACGTCGCTATCGGTCGCGCTGACTTGCCAGCGAATTATCACGCACATTCAAAAGGACATGAATATGCAAAAGCCTCCACCCTTTGTGTTAACCGAAGCTGTTCATACGACGGCAACAGCCCCCCCCAACACACCTTTGATTAGAGGGACATCACCGAACCTATCCCAAAGCGGCACATTTGCTATTCCCAACAATGTTCAAGTCAACTCTCGGGAGTTTACTGCCCACAGCCTGAGAACTGCTCGTGAGTTTCAAACTCGAACAGAGCAACTGCCCCAATCAATTGAGCAGGATCTGGCCGCAACGCGGCTGGAAGGTGCAACCCACCCACTTCCTCCCGCGCAAGCAATCCTTCGTGAGTTGGGTGTACGACATACCCTCATTCAAAGAAAAACCGCTGAATTTCATCAAAAAATAGCACAAGCCAATCAGTTCTTTGGAGATGACCCACTTAATAAAGACTTCCATGCCTACTTTCGAAAAGCCCAAAGCATCGATAGAACCGTTAATGCGCGGGGAATTGCGATGCAGACCTGGGCTGCCTCGTACAGAGCCGCACACGAAGCGAAATTGCTGGCGCAATCAATTCAGATGCTCAACCAGCAACAGGTCAACGTGCAGAACTGGCTGGCCGCCGTTCAGACAAATGATCAGGCGCAAGCACAAGCGGCGGCAGAAGCTCGGCGAGTAGCGGCAGAACACGCACGGATTGCCTTAGAACAGCAACGTCAAAGAGAAATTGCTGAAGCTGCACGTCAAGAGCAGGAGCAAATTCGTGCCCGTGAACAGGCGCGACTTGCCACCCTGGCGAAAAAGCAGGATCTGGATGCATACCTGGCAAAATACTCCGCCCAGTTGGCACGCATTCTTGCTGAAATGAGAGCTGAAGCTCAGGAAAAAGCGCGAATCGCGGCATTGAAGAGCGCTTTAGCCGAAGCACAAGCAAAAGCTGAAGCAGCCGCACAGGCGTTTGCTGCCGAGCAGGCTCGTCTTCAAGCGCAAATGGAGCAGCGTGTAGAAGCGAACCAGCAGGAAGGTCATTCAGCAGAGATCCAGCATGTATATCCGGCTTCAGGAGCCGTGGCTTCAACTAGTCCGGTTTTGTCTTTTGCCTCCAAAACCATTCGTCTTCCTCCGGCATCGTCGTCCGGGATTCTCAGCGCAATGCGCACAGGATTACTGGCCGTGAGGGCGGCAGGCGCTGCGCTGATGAGCGGTCCGGTGCTGGTAGGTTTCGCGGCACTGTTAATGCCATCACGCCTGGGCAACGGCGAACGCTTTTCCATGAGCGTTCCACTTGCGGAGTTGTCGCCGGAGTCTCCTCAGACATTGCGCGAAATAGCGGATCGGCAAGGCACATTAGAGCTGCCCGTGGGATTGGGCGTAAGGCGGGTCGGGGCTGGCGCTGAAGTCTTCGTCGCTACAAACGATGACTTCCATATCCGCTCGAGTGTGCTGGTTCTGAATGCGGCCTATGACTTGCTGAATGATGTTTATGAAGTAGCGCTACCAGATTCGCCGACGGACTTTCTGACCTGGACACCCACTATCTCGCCGGGTGACAGCTCGACTGAATCGCCAGTGGTTGATACCGACTCCCTTGCGTATACGGGCGCTCCGATTGTTCCGATCGAAGGGCGACTGGATCTGCATCCCGTACTGATTGAGGGCTGGGAACGATTCATCATCGTTTTTCCCGATGACTCGGGGATTGCGCCCCTTTATGTGGTGTTCAGCAGTCCGTATGCGGGAGGTTATGTCAAAGGGAAATACAGCGGTCGGCCTTACAACCCAGAGCAGTCTGGTGGACCAATACTTGATCTGGATTGGCGCGCGGCAGTTATTACTCAAGCCGGAATTGATGCGGTGAGACTACATATCGCGAGGCTTGACCAATCAGATGCCAACGAAATCATGATTCAACGTCTGGAAAAAATTCTCAGCGGGCAATGGATGTTCACCGATACGGATTTACGCTATTACACTCATGAGTTACGCGAGCTCGAAAGGTTTCGCGCGTTGGGACTTGGTGACGATTTCAAGCCAGACAAAGAGTCGCCTCTTTGGAACAATGCCCATACGGCCACGCTAGAAGATTTCAAGCTTCGCGACGATGAGTCTTTGCTCTACTCCAAAGACGCCATTGCCGCTGCAGACAAGCAAGATGAACTGTTTTTCAAGAATCTGCTGAAAGGAGGTAAGCAATGAGCATCGTCGAGCAAATAGTAAAAAATGAATCTGTAGAAGATGTACTCACCGTGTTCGCACTCGGCTCCGCCATACCTTCCCTAGACAGAATGTTTGGGCGCTACAGGTACGAAGTTATTGCAAGCGGCGAATTGCTTGAAACCTATGCACGACTCTTCGAGCAAGGCGTTTTGGCTAATGGTAGCGGACCAGTTGCCGTCAAAGGGCCTAATTGGCGAGCGCCCAGATTCATGACAGACAACACGTACTCTTAAGTAGCAATTCAAGCCACCAAGCCCGAGCTTGGTGGCCCCACTATTTAAAGCGAATACCTCTGCATAATCGCCATCATCTCATTCGGCGCCTCAACATTCTCGGAAGCGAGTTAACGCTGCTCTACACCGAAAAATTACTTAGCACGATGAATGCTCAAAAACCAGAGAGTATGAAAATGACATGAGGATTTTCGATCAATGAATACTGTCGAGAAAATCATAAAAAACGAACCGATTGCGGACGTCATTTCACTCTTGGCACTTTGTTTTCATCCCATGCGCCTCGATCAAATGTATGCACGTTATCGCAAGGATACAATCCCCCACAGTGTCTTCATCAACACATACAACTCGCTGTTCAGAGAGGGGGTGCTGTCCTACGACGAAAATGGAAAAACCATTAAAGGTCCCAATTGGACACCGCCAGCGTTCATGACAGAAAAACGCTACGACTAAAACACAAAAAGCCACCCGACCATTACTTGCATTGGTCGGGTGGCCTAAGTACTTAAAGCGAATACGTCTGCAAATTCGCCATCATTTCCTTCAGCGCTTCAATATTGTCCTTCGGGTGCGCCGCCCCTTCGAAATCACAAATCTGCTGCCAGTGCGCCGCGACATCTTCCGGCGAGAAACCAGCGCGTGGGTCGAAGCCGGCGCCGAGGCTGCGTTCCCAGCGTACCTTGCCCATCCAGCCGCCACCGACTTCGAACAGTCCAGAGGTTTCCTGGCACTGCTCACTGGCCAGATACACCACCAACGGGCTGACCAGTTCCGGTTTCAGTTGCTCGAACACTTGCGGCGGGATCAGGCCTTCGGTCATGCGCGTGCCGCCGGTAGGCGCGATGGCGTTGACGAGGATGTTGTTTTTGCGGCCTTCGATGGCCAGCGTGCGGGTCAGGCCGTAGAGGCCGAGTTTGGCCATGCCGTAGTTGGATTGGCCGAAGTTGCCGTAGATGCCAGAGGTCGAGGCGGTGAAGATCACTCGGCCGTAGTTTTGCTCGCGCATATGCGGCCAGGCGGCGCGGGTGACTTTGTAGGCACCTTCGACGTGGACGCGGTACACCAGATCCCAGTCGGCATCGTCCATTTTGTGGAAGGTCTTGTCGCGCAGAATGCCGGCGTTGTTGACGACGACGTCGACACGGCCGAAGGCATCGAGGGCGTTCTGCACCAGTTTGTCGCCGTCGGTGACCGAGTCATGGTTGGCTTCGGCAACGCCGCCGGCCGCGCGGATTTCGGCGACCACGCGGTCGGCGGCGGAAGCATTCGCGCCCTCGCCCTGGGTCGAGCCGCCGAGGTCATTGACCAGCACTTTGGCGCCCTGTCTGGCGAACAGCAATGCGTGGGCGCGTCCGAGGCCACCACCGGCTCCGGTGACGATGACAACTTTATCTTCGAAACGCACAGACTCATTCATCGCAGCAACTCCAGCAGGCCAGTATTGATCCTGAGTGTCAGGCACAGGGCTTTGGGTCACAACGAACACGGCTGAGGCTGAATGGTGCGCGATAAGGTTGGGGGATGATGAGGGTGTCAAAGAAACAAAAGATCAAAAGATCGCAGCCTTCGGCAGCTCCTACATTGGATCTGTGTAGGAGCTGCCGAAGGCTGCGATCTTTTGATCTGTCAGGAGCAGGCCACTTTGCGCGGCGGCAGCACAAAACGATCGCGAAACGCCAGATAGTGCTTGAGCACCTGCACCGGCGCCTCGGTCTGGGGATAGTGACCGATCTCCGGCAACAGCACCGTGTCCGCGTCCGGGATCAACTCGCGATAGCGCTCGACCATGTGCGCCCCGGAAATCGGATCGACTTCGCCATCGATCACCCGCAGGGGGATTTCGCCACGCTGCATCGCGCTCACCCAACGATCACGCTGCACCCGACGCTCGGGAATGTAGCTGATCAATTTGTGCATGATCCGTGGCCCGCGATTGCTGTCGACCAGGCTCCAGAAATCGTCCAGCTCGCTTTCGCTCGGACGCGTTTGCGGACCGAAGATCTGCCGGAAGCTTTTCACCAGAGCATCGCGTGTAAACGCGCGGCCAATCATCCAGCCCAGTGGACTGAGCAGCAGTTTTTGCATCAGCACCGGGCGATGGGTTTCCGGAAACAATCCGCCGTTGAGAAACACGCAACTGGCGATATCGATCTTGTCTTCGTAGTGTCGGGCAAGCAGTTCTTGCGCAACGCTGTCACCGTAATCATGCGCCAGCACATGCACCGGTTGTTCGACCTGCAAATGCGCGAGCAAGGCCTGTTGCAGGTCAGCCTGTTCCAGCAGGCTGTAGGTGTGATTGAGCGGTTTGGCCGAATCGCCAAAACCGAGCATGTCGCAGGCAATCACCCGATAACGCTGGGCCAGTGGCTGCCACAGGTAGTGCCAATCCCAACTGGCGGTCGGAAAGCCGTGGATCAGCAACAGCGGCTCACCCTGCCCCGCCGCCCAGTAACGAATCGGCTGACCACGAAAGACAAACGTCTGGCTGCGTTTACGCCAGACACACAGAGGAATCTCGGCAAGAGGCATTAGAGTTTATATCCGGGGTCTTGTTTATCGAGTTTGCGCAGCAACGCCGGCCAGGCCAGCGCGCCACCCATGCCTTGAGCACTTTTGGTGACGCCAGCGATCATCGCTTTGGCGCCTGCCAGAATTTGCGGTTCGATGGCGATGAGCTCAGCACCACCGGTTTGCGCCATGACCTGAATGTCGCAGGCGCGCTGGAAGGTGAACATCATCAGAAAGGTATCGGCGATGGTGCCGCCACAGGTCAGCAGACCGTGGTTGTGCAGCATCAGGAAATTGTTTTCGCCCAGATCGGCCTGCAAGCGCGCCTTCTCTTCGTGGTTCAGCGCCACGCCTTCGTAGGCGTGATAGGCCAGGCTGGACAGCACGAACAGCGACTGCTGGCTGATCGGCAACACGCCCTGCTTTTGCGCCGACACCGCGACACCTGAGGCGGTGTGCGTATGCAGTACACAAACCACATCGTGCCGCACTTCGTGCACAGCGCTGTGGATGGTGTAACCGGCGGGGTTGATCTCGTAGGGGCTGTCCATGAGCTTGTTGCCGGCCTGATCGACTTTTACCAGGCTCGACGCGGTGATCTCGTGAAACATCAGACCAAACGGGTTGATCAGGAAATCTTCGGTGCCCGGCACCTTGGCGGAAATATGGGTGAAGATCAGATCGTCCCAGCCATGCAGCGCGACCAGACGATAACAAGCGGCGAGATCGACACGGGTCTGCCATTCCGCAGCGCTGACCTGGTCTTTGACATTAAGGGACGATTGGACGGGGGCTACGCTCACTGTATGCACCTCTGCGTTCTTATTGTTCTGCACGTGTGAGCAGTCTAGTCAGGCGCAGAGGATCGCGTAGTTGCATTGGCAGCCAGCTTGATGACTGATCGAGTCAGCGATGCAAACAGCTTGGATCCATGTCAAAGCCACGACGCCAACAATGGCGCGGCGAACAGATTGAGCAACCCGGTCAAGACCATCACCAGCCCGGCGACAGAGCCTTCTTCGCCGCCCACTTCATGGGCCCGGCTGACCCCGGCACCGTGCGCGCCAACCCCGAACAACGCACCACGGGCCAAAGCACTGCGCAACGGCAACCACTTCAACAACACGCCGCCGAGCATCGCGCCAAACACCCCGGTGAACATTACAAAAACCGCCGTCAACTCCGGCACGCCCCCCAGGTTCTGTGCCAGCGGCATGGCGAACGGTGTGGTGATCGAACGCGGCACCAGCGACATCGTCACCGAACTGTCGAGCGCCAGCGCCCTGGCCAGCCCGAACGAGGTGCCGATCGAGGCAGCACTGCCGGCAACCATGCCCAACAGCAGTGCCGACCAGTGCCGCATCAGCAAGCGCCGTTGCTGCCAGATCGGCACGGCGAAAGCCACGGTGACCGGGCCCAGCACCAGCATCAGCCAGTGGGTATTGCTGGAGTATTCGGCATAAGCCGTGTGCAACGGCACCGCGAGCGCCAGCAGTAACGCCGGCACCAGAATCAGTGGCGACAAAACGTAGCGCCCGGTGCGCCGATACAACCAGCGGCTGAACAGGTACGCCAACAGGGTGAAGGCCAGCCAGAACATCGGCATCCATTCAAGCTTCATGGGACCGCCTCATGCGCACGGCAAGCTCGACTGTGAAAGCCGTCACCAGCATCACCATCAAGGTGCTGGCAGCGATGACCAGCAGGATCCGCCAGCCGTCATTGCGCAACAGCGCGCCGTAGTCGAGCAGACTCATCAGCGCCGGGATGAAGAACAACAACATCTCGGCCATCAGCAGTCCCGCGCCCAGTTGCAGGGCTGCCGGTTTGACCCAGCCAAAGGCAAATGCCAGCAGCAACAGCGCCATGCCGACTACGCCACCGGGAATCGGCCACGCCAGCCAGGCCGCCACTTGGCAACCGAGCAGGTAAAGGCCGAGCAATACCGCGAGTTCGGCGAGAAGACGAGACAGATGTTTGAGGGTGACGACGTTCATGATTTTGCTCCTGACAGGGGCATATTTTACGAAGCGCGCTGCCATCCCCGAAGCGAATTGTTAGACTCAATGCCATTCCAAAATGGAATCAGGCTATGGAACTCAAACAGCTGCGCAGTTTTGTCGAAGTCATGCATCAGGGCGGCTTCACCCAAGCCGCAAAAACCCTGCACATCAGCCAGTCAGCGGTGAGCAAACAAATCGCGCAACTGGAACAGAGCCTCGGCACGCCTTTGCTCGAACGGCTCGGTTCGCAACTGCGCCTGACCGCCGCGGGCGGCGTGGTGCTGCAACGGGCCGAGAGCATGCTGCGCTTGCGCAATGAATTGCTCGCAGAACTGGATGATCTGAGTCATCTGGTGCGTGGAGAACTGCGCCTCGGACTACCACTGCTGGGCAGTGACGCGCTGTTCGCCGGGCTGTTTGCCGAATACCGACGACGCTATCCGAATATCAACATTCAGTTGCTTGAGGGTGGCAGCCGCAATGTTGAACAAGCGGTGCTCAGCGGTGAACTGGAGTTGGGCGGCAGCCTGTTACCAAAGGATCCGCAATTCGACTGTCAGCCGTTCTGTGATGAGCCTCTCGACGCCCTGCTGCCGGCAGATCATCCGCTGGCAGGTCGGGGTGAGATCGGCCTGGAAGAATTGGCCGAGACGCCATTCCTGCTCTATCAACGCAGCTTCGTGCTCAACGACCGCTTGCTGCAGGCATGCCAGCAATTGGGCTTCACGCCGAAGGAAGGCGGACGCAGCGGTCAGGCGGATTTTCTTGCGGCGCTGGTGGCCGCCGGGCAAGGCGTGGTGCTGTTGCCCAGCGTGGTTGCACGCGGCCTGGTGCGGCCAGGCGTGGTGCGTCTGACCTTGCGAGCGCCGGATTATCTGCGTTGGGATATCGCGTTTATCTGGCGTCGCGGTGCGTATCTGTCGAAAGCCGCACAGGCGTGGCTGAGCCTGCTGCGCGAGCGGGCGATCAACCCTTGAGCGTGTCGATCAACTGCGCCAGCCAAGGCTCGGCGTCGGTTTCCGGGGTGACGCTTTCGCTGGCGTCGATGCGCAGCATTTCTTGCACTTCACGCACGCCGAGTTCGCCGAACAGCTCACGCATTTGCTCGCCACCGCCGCAGAAGGTGTCGCCATAACTGGCATCGCCCAGGGCAATCACGGCGCCCGGCAAACCGCGCCACGCGGCTGGCAATTGGTCGCGAATCGCCGAATACAGCGGTTGCAGGTTGTCGGGCAATTCGCCCATGCCGGTGGTTGAGGTCACCGCGAGTAACGCTTCGGGGCCAAACGCCTGAAGGTCGGCGAGGCTGGCGCGCGAGTTGTAGAAGGTTTCAAAGCCAGCGTCTTTCAACAGGTTCTGGGCGTGGCGGGCGACTTCTTCGGCGGTGCCGTAGACCGAACCGGAGAGGATGGCGACTTTCATCAATCTGATCCTGAAACTGAAAAAAAGAGCGGCGATAGTAACAGCCTCCAATGCAAAGCTGCGACTGGATCTCAATTGGCGGTAATGGCCAGTAGACAGCGCCTACGGTTCTTCTAGAATGCGAGCCACTGACAACTCTGAAAGGATTCAAAGATGATCAACGCAAGCTTGTTGCAAATGGTGATCAACGCGTCGAACGACGGCATCGTGGTCGCTGAAAAAGAAGGTGAGCAGGACAACATCCTGATTTATGTAAATCCGGCCTTTGAACGTCTGACCGGCTACACCAGCGAAGAAATCCTCTACCAGGATTGCCGCTTCCTGCAGTCCGGGGACCGCGACCAAGAGAGCCTGGAACTGATTCGCGACACGTTGCGCGGCGGCGGATCGTGCCGGGAAATCCTGCGCAACTATCGCAAGGACGGCACGCCGTTCTGGAATGAACTGTCGCTTTCCACAGTAAAAAACGCCGATGACGGGCAGACTTATTTCGTTGGCGTGCAGAAGGACGTCACTGTTCAGGTCAAGGCTCAGCAACGCGTGGTGCAGCTGGAAGCGCAAGTCGCCGCACTCGAAGCCGAACTGGCTACGGTGAAAGCGACAAACGGTCAAAACAAAATCGCGAACTAAGTGTCATTAACTACAATCACCAATGACTTTGTAACTATATCTTTTGAGTTAGCCATGCAGCGCGACGCCCTCCTCACTCAGGATGAGCTGGATTTCATCCAGACCATGCAGCACAACCCGCAACTGAACGTGCGGGATGCGACGTCGAGTCTGCTGGTTAACGGCGGTTCACAGATCCGCGATTTGCTCACGCGCCTGGCCGCGCACGAGCAAGTGACCATTCAGGCTAACTTCGAAAACCAGCAGATGACCTTCCCGTTGCACCTGGTGGAAGATGAGTTTCACGCACTGCATCTGCGCCTCGGCGTGCCGAGTATTTACGAAGACGGCCCGATGGTACGGCCATGGCGCTTGACGCTCGAAGAGCCGGTAGCCCTGGAAAACGCCAAAGGTCAGCCAGGAATGTTGTGGGTACACGAGGTTTCGCACAAAGGTGTGCTGCTGGAAGTGCGCAACAAGACCAAACCGCCCAAGCATTTCGCGTTGTGGTTCAGCCCTTCGGGTTACGAGCGGATTTCATTGCGCGGTAATTTCGAACGGGAAACCGAAAGCGGGTTCTACGCCTACGAGTTGAGCCAGACCGATACCGACGAAACCGAACGTCTGCGTCAGTTCATCCTGCAGCAACATCGCTTGACGCATCCTGCCCTTCACACCTGAGTTTCAGGTATCCAGATTGCCGGCCAGAAACTGCAGCATGCGTTGACGCATGTTTGCGCCTTCATTGCCCAGACAGGCAACAGAGGATCCGGCCAGGCTGTCCTGCGCCAGATCCGAAGCGTCGCCCGCCAGCATCAACTGACAATCGAGACTCAATGCCAACCGGTTCAAACGTCGAGGCAATTCGGTGCTGGGCGCGTGATTGGAAAACAGCACGAGTGCATCAGGTTTGATCTTTTCGCACACCAACGTCAGCTCATCGAACGGCTGACCTGTCGTCAGCACCCGAACACCGGAATTGCTATCGCTGAGAAACAGCGCCGCCACCAGCAATTCCAGCTCTCGACATTGCCCGGCCAGCGCGCTGACGATCACACGACGCGGTTGAGTGCCACGCAGCATGACGATCCGTTGCAACACCCGCGCCCGCAGGAACCCGTCGAAGAACAGCCACTCGCTGGTCTGCCCGAAAGCGTCTTGGCGCTGCAGCAATTGCAGCCACAGCGGCATGAGGATGTCCTGAAACACCACCGGCAATGAGTATGAAGAGAAAATCTGACCATAGACGCGGTCCAGTTGCTGGTCGTCGAACGCACTCACCGCCTGCTGGATCTGCTCCTGCCATTGCAGGTAATCGGCTTGCACCAAATCATCGGGGATGATGTGCGCCAGCACTTTCTTCGGTTCGGTTTTAGCCAGGATCTTGCCGACTTTACTCACGGCAACACCACGATCAATCCAGTCAACGATGCCGCGCACGCGCTCGATATCGGTCATCGAATAGAGCCGATGCCCACTTTCGGTGCGTGTCGGCTGAATCAAACCATAGCGTCGCTCCCAGGCGCGCAAGGTCACCGGGTTTACACCGGTGAGGCGCGCAACCTCGCGGATCGGGAACAGATCGGCGCGCTCGAGCGCAACAGATGCCTCCAAAGCAGGGCTTGCGTCGGTGATCACAGGCATATGGCGCTCAACTTCCATGTCGGTTCAATTGGATCCCATTCTAACGCTTATGTCCCATTGGGTTTCAAGTGATGAAATGCGACGAAAGTCGCTGGTTTATTCGCGAAAAAACGGAATAATCCTTGCTTGCTGAAAAACGCAGGCCTCTACCCCGGTCCTGCGTCAGGCGAAATTCCTACCCGGAGTGACGCACTCGAAATACGGAGATACAAAATGTCTACTTCCCCCGTCACGCTGATGGTTGCCCGTCGCGTCGCCGATGGCCGTTATCAGGATTTGATCGCCTGGCTGCGCGAAGGCGAACAACTGGCCACTGATTTCCCCGGTTACCTGGGCTCTGGCGTGCTCGCTCCGCCCCCCGGCGACAACGAATTCCAGATCATTTTCCGCTTTGCCGACGAACACACGCTGCATGCGTGGGAACATTCGGCGTCCCGCACCGCGTGGTTGAGTCGTGGCGGCGATCTGTTTGCCCACCCGAAAGAGCATCGGGTCAGCGGTATCGAAGGCTGGTTCGGCGCGGCCGGTCAGCGTCCACCGCGCTGGAAGCAGGCCGTCGCGATCTGGCTGGCGTTCTTTCCAGTGTCACTGCTGTTCAACTTTGTCCTCGGCCCGTTGCTTGCCGACATGAGTTTGTTGCCGCGCGTGCTGATCAGCACGGCGTGCCTGACGCCACTGATGGTTTACTTCTTTATTCCGCTGTCGACCCGCTTGCTGGCGAACTGGCTGAACAGCACGCCGGTGCGACTGCCTGTTTCGGCAGCACCTCAGAAACATTAAAGATCGCAGCCTCGTTGCACTCGACAGCTCCTACAGGACTGAATACAGACCAGAGTAGGAGCTGCCGAAGGCTGCGATCTTTTCAGGCTCGTCGCTGTTATAGTTTTTGCTCCAGCCGCGACGCGAGCCGTTCATGACCCTTTCTTCCGCTCCGATCCTCATCACCGGTGCCGGCCAGCGTGTCGGCCTGCATTGCGCGCAGCGGTTACTCGAAGACGGCCATCGCGTCATCTTCACCTACCGCAGCGAACGCCCCGGCGTGCAAACGCTGCGTGATCTGGGCGCCATCGGCCTGTGCGCCGACTTTTCCAGCGAGGCCGGAATTCTCGCCTTTATCGAAGCACTGAAAACCCACACCGAGAGCCTGCGCGCCATCGTGCACAACGCTTCCGAATGGCTGGCCGAAACTCCGGGCAGCGAGGCCGAAGCCTTCACGCGCATGTTCAATCTGCACATGCTCGCACCGTATCTGATCAACCTGCACTGTGGCGAATTGCTGCAACGCTCGACGCCCGCCGACATCATCCACATCAGCGACGATGTCACCCGCAAAGGCAGCAGCAAGCACATCGGCTATTGCGCGACCAAGACCGGGCTCGACAGCCTGACCCTGTCCTTCGCCGCCCGCTATGCGCCGGCCATCAAGGTCAACGGCATCGCGCCAGCCCTGCTATTGTTCAATCCCGACGACGACGCGGCGTACCGCGCCAAGGCCCTGGCAAAATCCGCGCTGGGCATCGAGCCCGGCAGCGAAGTGATCTATCAGAGCCTGCGCTATCTGCTCGACAACCCTTATGTCACCGGTACGACCCTGACCGTCAACGGCGGAAGGCACGTCAAATAACACCTGCCTGCGAGGCTGCCCATGAGCCGCTCACTGCCCGAGAACTACCGCGAAATCCTCATCGGCCTCGGTGAAGATCCCGACCGCGAAGGACTGCTCGATACGCCAGTGCGCGCGGCCAAGGCCATGCAATACCTGTGTCACGGTTACGAACAGAGCGTCGATGACATTGTTAACGGCGCGCTGTTTGCCTCGGACAGTGACGAAATGATCATCGTCGCCGACATCGAGTTGTACTCGTTGTGCGAACATCACCTGTTGCCCTTCATCGGCAAGGCCCATGTGGCTTATATTCCGACAGGCAAGGTGCTGGGCCTGTCGAAAATCGCGCGACTGGTGGACATGTTCGCCCGGCGCCTGCAGATTCAGGAAAACCTCACCCGGCAAATTGCCGATGCGGTGCAACAGGTCACCGATGCTGCCGGCGTCGCCGTCGTCATTGAGGCCAGACACATGTGCATGATGATGCGCGGTGTCGAAAAACAGAATTCGACCATGAACACCTCGGTCATGCTCGGCGCGTTCCGCGAGTCGAGCAACACCCGCCAGGAGTTCCTGCAATTGATTGGACGGAGCAAGTAAATGCCACAACTTCAGCCGGGAATGGCGCGCATCCGGGTCAAGGATCTGCGCTTGCGCACCTTTATCGGGATCAACGAGGACGAAATCCTCAACAAGCAGGATGTGCTGATCAACCTGACCATTCTGTATGCCGCGCAGGAAGCGGTGCGTGACAACGACATTGATCACGCACTGAATTACCGCACGATCACCAAAGCGATCATCGCCCACGTCGAGGGCAATCGCTTTGCGCTGCTTGAACGCCTGACTCAGGAATTGCTCGATCTGGTGATGAGCAACGGTTCGGTGCTGTACGCCGAAGTCGAAGTCGACAAGCCCCATGCGTTGCGATTTGCCGAGTCGGTTTCGATCACACTCGCCGCCAGCCGCTGAGTGCGTCTGGCGCATTGGCCGTCAGACTTTTATCATCCGCGCCACGAATTGACTGCACAGAGCCCATCATGACCGAGCAACAACGCCTCGAACTCGAAGCCGCCGCCTTCCGCCGGCTGGTCGCCCACCTGGACAGCCGCAAGGACGTACAGAACATCGACCTGATGAACCTCGCCGGGTTCTGCCGCAACTGCCTGTCGAAGTGGTACAAGGCCGAAGCCGACGAGCGCCAGATCGAGGTCAGCCTCGACGATGCTCGCGAAGTGGTTTACGGCATGCCATACGCCGAGTGGAAAGCCCAATATCAGCAAGAAGCCAACGCCGACCAGCAAGCGGCGTTCGCCAAAGGAAAAACCCATGAGTGACCTGAACACCCTGCGCACCAGCCTCAAAAGCGGCGAACACGCTTTCGCCGACACCCTGGCGTTCATCGCCGCCGGTTACGATTATCAGCCGCAAGCCTTCAACAACGGTGGTGTGGAAAACGCCGCCGGGCAGAACGAAGGTTCGTGCAAGACTTTGGGTCTGGCGTTGCTCGAAGGTCTGAGCGATGAAGAAGCGCTGTTGGCGTTCGGCGAGCATTACCGTTCGGTGGTGGCGACGCCTGAGGGCAGTGATCACGGCAATATTCGCGCGTTGATCAAACACGGTCTGGCCGGCGTCAAATTCACCGCACAGCCCCTGACTCGCCGCTGATTCCAGCTGCAACGCCCCCCCCCCTGTAGGAGTGAGCCTCCTCGCGATAGCGGTGTATCAGTCGACTCATATGTTGACCGGTACACCGCTATCGCGAGCAGGCTCACTCCTACAATGAATTGCGTTGGAGCAGGAGTAACGGGCACAAAAAAACCGGCCGAAGCCGGTTTTTTTATGCCTGCGATCTTAGAACGAAGCGTTCTGCAGACCGTCCAGGTAACGCTCGGTGTCCAGTGCCGCCATGCAGCCAGCGCCGGCCGAGGTGATCGCCTGACGGTAAACGTGGTCAGCCACGTCACCGGCGGCGAAGATGCCTTCGACGCTGGTCGCAGTCGCATTGCCTTCACGGCCGCCGTGCACCACCAGATAACCGTCTTTGAGGGTCAACTGGCCTTCGAACAGCGAAGTGTTCGGAGTGTGGCCGATGGCAATGAACACGCCGTCAACGGTGATTTCATCGAAACTGCCGTCGTTGTTCTTCAGACGCGCACCGGTCACGCCCATGTTGTCGCCCAGGACTTCGTCGAGGTTGGCGTTCAACTTGAGGATGATCTTGCCTTCGGCGACGCGAGCGTTGAGCTTGTCGATCAGGATTTTCTCGGCGCGGAAGGTTTCGCGACGGTGGATCAGGGTTACGGTGCTGGCGATATTGGCCAGGTACAGTGCCTCTTCAACAGCGGTGTTGCCGCCGCCGACCACTGCAACAGGCTTGTTGCGGTAGAAGAAACCGTCGCAGGTCGCGCAGGCCGAAACGCCTTTGCCCATGAACGCTTCTTCCGAAGGCAGGCCCAGGTAACGCGCGCTGGCGCCGGTGGCGATGATCAGGGCGTCGCAGGTGTAGGTCGCGCTGTCGCCGGTCAGAGTGTAAGGCTTGGCAGCAAAGTCGACGGCGTTGATGTGATCGAAAACGATCTCGGTTTCAAAACGCTCGGCGTGCTCGCGCATGCGTTCCATCAGGGCTGGACCGGTCAGACCGTGGACATCGCCCGGCCAGTTGTCGACTTCGGTGGTGGTGGTCAGTTGACCGCCAGCCTGCATGCCAGTGATCAGCAGTGGCTTGAGGTTGGCGCGGGCCGCGTATACCGCAGCGCTGTAACCGGCAGGGCCGGAACCGAGAATAATCACTCGCGAATGACGGACTTCAGACATGACCTGCTCCTGTTGACCGGGCCGAAAAACGGGCACGGATCGCCGGACTGCCGGCGGGAATAAAAAAGGACCGTGGAAAACCTTGGGGAAGGCTTGAGCTCGACAGTCCTGTAAAAAGTTGGGTGCAGCGTATCGAGGGGGGCAAGATTAAGGAAATACGGTTTAACAATCCAGCTCATAGGTGGTCTCTATGCCGACACACTGACGAGATGGACGTCTTTGTTACAGTGAATGTCGATCGCTCTGCCGCGCTTTCACAGGCGTTGCAAAGTCGGTAAGGTCGGCGCGTTTTCCCTTGCTCGGAGCACCTTATGCCCGCCCCTGTTCTGTCCGGCCCGCAATACCTGCGCGAAGGCCTTAAACTGGTCTTGAGCCCAGGCTTGCGCCTGTTCGTGTTATTGCCGCTGGCGATCAATCTGGTGCTGTTCGTCGGATTGATCTATCTGGCCGGCCACCAGTTCAGCCTGTGGGTCGATACGCTGATGCCATCGCTGCCCGAATGGCTGAGCTTTCTAAGCTACATCCTCTGGCCCTTGTTCGTGGTGCTGGTGGCGTTGATGGTGTTTTTCACCTTCACGATGCTGGCCAACGTGATCGCCGCACCGTTCAACGGCTTTCTTGCGGAAAAAGTCGAAGTGGTGGTGCGTGGCACCGATGATTTCCCGGCGTTCAGCTGGGGTGAACTGATTGCGATGGTCCCGCGCACCCTCGCCCGGGAAATGCGCAAGCTCGGCTACTTTCTGCCCCGCGCCATCGGTCTCTTCATCCTGTCGTTCATCCCGGTGGTGAACATCATCGCCGCGCCGCTGTGGCTGCTGTTCGGCGTGTGGATGATGGCGATCCAGTACATCGACTACCCGGCGGACAACCACAAACTGGGCTGGAACGAGATGCTCGCCTGGCTGCGGCAGAAGCGCTGGCAGAGCATGAGTTTTGGCGGGATCGTCTATCTGGTGCTGCTGATTCCGGTGGTCAACATTCTGATGATGCCGGCGGCGGTGGCCGGGGCGACGTTGTTTTGGGTGCGTGAACGCGGTGCTGAGAATCTCGTCACTCAACGCTGAGCACGTCACAAATCCATCATCCGAACGTCACAAGCACGACATGGCCTCAGTCGACACTGAGGCCATGACGACAGCTCTACACATCGCCCTGATCAGCGAAACCTTTCCACCGGAAATCAACGGGGTGGCCAATACTCTTGGCCGCTTGTGCGATGGGCTGCGCGCGCGCGGCCACCAAGTGGAACTGGTGCGCCCGCGTCAGGCCGGCGATCCGCAGCGCAGTGAAGACGACGCGTTGCTGTTGTGCCGTGGCTGGCCGTTGCCGGGATATCCGGGGCTGCAATGGGGGCAGTCGTCGATGCACAAACTGCTGCGCCGCTGGAAACGTCAGCGTCCCGATGTGCTGTATATCGCCACGGAAGGCCCACTCGGCTTATCGGCCCTGCGTGCGGCGCGGCGTTTGGGCATTTCGGTGGTCAGCGGGTTTCACACCAACTTTCAGCAATACACCAGTCAGTACGGCCTCGGACTGCTGACGCGAATGCTGACGCATTATTTGCGCTGGTTTCACAATCGCTCGGCCATGACCCTGGTGCCGAGCGTCAGCCAGCGACTGGAACTGGAGCGACGCCATTTCGAGCGCTTGGCGCTGTTGTCGCGCGGTGTCGACAGCCAGCTATTTCATCCAAGCAAACGGCTGAATGCCTTGCGTGAGCAATGGGGCCTGTCCGAGCAGGACATTGCGGTGATTCACGTAGGACGACTCGCGCCGGAGAAGAACCTTGGCCTGCTCAAACGCTGCTTCGAAAAACTGCGGGACACTTATCCACAGCGCAATCTGAAACTGATCGTGGTCGGCGACGGGCCGCAACGGCTAGCGCTGGAAAAGGATTTGCCCGAGGCGATTTTCTGCGGCTCACAGCGTGGTGAAGCGTTGGCGGCGCACTACGCGTCCGGCGATATATTTCTGTTTCCCAGCCTGACCGAAACCTTTGGCAATGTCGTGCTGGAGGCACTGGCCTCGGGACTTGGTGTGGTGGCTTACGATCAAGCTGCAGCGGCGCAGCATATTCGCCATGGTTACAACGGCGTGCTGGCGATGCCCGGTGATGAACAGGCGTTCTGCGAGGCGGCGGCGTGGTTGCTGGAAGAGGATGAGGCGTTGCGCTGCGTGCGTTTGAATGCGCGGCAGCATGCGAGCCGCCAGGGATGGCCGGCGGTTATCGAGCAGTTTGAAAAGCATTTGCGCGGGGCTTGTGTGGGGGAGCAGGTTGTCCCGAATGCGCAGACATTGCCTTGAATTATTGTTGCGTTTGAAACCGCCATCGCTGGCAAGCCAGCTCCCACAGGGATTTCCAGTGACCACAGGTCGTGTGAACACCCATGAAACCTGTGGGAGCTGGCTTGCCAGCGATAGCGTCAGTAAGGGCGCTGGTTAAACCAGCGTCATCAACGCCTCACGGCTGAACGGCAAAATATCCTGTTCACGCCCTTCGCGGACTTTTTGCGCCCAATCCGGATCGACCAACAGCGCGCGCCCAACCGCAACCAGATCGAATTCCTCTTTGTTCAAACGCTCCAGCAGGTTCTCCAGACTGGCCGGTTGCGCGACCTTGTCGGTGTTGACCATGAACTGCAGGAACTCGCCATCGAGACCGACGCTACCGACGGTGATGGTCGGCTTGCCGGTGAGCTTGCGGGTCCAGCCTGCCAGGTTCAGCTCGGAACCATCGAACTCCGGCTCCCAGAAACGCCGCGTCGAGCAGTGGAAAATATCCACACCGGCGTCGGACAACGGCTTGAGGAATTCGCCCAGTGCCTCTGGGGTTTGCACCAGACGCGCGGTGTAATCCTGCTGCTTCCACTGCGAGAAACGGAAGATGATCGGGAAACCTTCGCCAACGGCCGCACGCACCGCTTGAATCAGTTCGATGGCGAAGCGCGAACGGTTGGCCAGGCTGCCGCCGTATTCGTCGCTGCGCTGGTTGCTGCCTTCCCAGAAAAACTGGTCGATCAGGTAACCGTGTGCACCGTGGATTTCCACGCCGTCCATGCCGATGCTTTGTGCATCTTTGGCCGCTTGAGCGAAGGCGGAGATTACGTCCTTGATGTCCTGTTGGGTCATGCCGTGCACCACGACCTGACCGTCCTTGAGTTTTTCCGACGGGCCGTAAGCCGGCACGCTAGCGTCCGGCTCGGTGCCGATGCGGCGTACGCTGCCCACATGCCACAGCTGCGGAACAATCTTGCCGCCTTCAGCGTGAACGGCGTCGACGACTTTCTTCCAGCCGGCCAATGGCGCGTCACCAAAGAACTGCGGCACGTTCGGGTAACCGTTGGAGGCGATGTGGCCGACGGTGGTGCCTTCAGTGATGATCAGGCCGACACCGGCCGCCGCGCGACGACGGTAGTACTCGATGACTTTCGAATTAGGCACGCCGCCCGGGGAGAAGGAGCGAGTCATCGGCGCCATGACCACGCGGGTCGGCAGTTCGAGGGCACCGAGGTGGAATGGTTTGAACAAGGCTTGAACGGGCATCGATGGGCTCCACAGAGAAGGCTTTATGACGGCGATAATATGGAGGCGCGAACCCTTTGAACAGCACTATTGATTTGGGTGATTAAGGATTAAAAGACGCAAAGCAAAAGATCGCAGCCTTCGGCAGCTCCTACATGGGGTTTTGAGGTCACCTGCAGGAGCTGCCGAAGGCTGCGATCTTTTGATCTTGCTGTTTCAGCTCAGCGCTTTTTCAATCGCATGCACAATGGTCGGATCATCCGGCGCCGTACGCGGCGAGAACCGCGCCAACACCCGGCCGTCCTTGCCGAGCAAAAACTTTTCGAAATTCCAGGTAATGTCACCGGGAAACTCCGCGCCCTCGCCCGCCAACAGACGGTAGAGCTGATGACGCTCGTGGCCGTTGACTTCGAGCTTGCTCGACAACGGAAACGTCACGCCATAGTTAAGGCTGCAGAAGTCCTGAATTTCTTTTTCAGAACCGGGTTCCTGACCGGCAAACTGGTTGCACGGCAGGCCCAGCACACTGAAGCCTTTGCCTTTGAATTGCTGATGGAGGTTTTCCAGCGCCGCGTACTGTGGGGTCAAGCCGCACTTGGAGGCGACGTTGACCACCAGCACGACTTGGCCCTTGAACGGCGCCAGCGGTAGCTCCTGGCCATCCAGGGCTGTCAACTTAAGGTCGTGAAAAGCACTCATGACGAACTCCAGGATTCCCATGTTCTACTCGAAACAGCCACTTGGCGAGGCCACCAAGGACAGCCGCGGACTAAAAAGGCGCCCGCAGGCGCCTCTCCAGTACTCGAAGCTTAGCGCAGAAATCAGTGGTGATGGCCACCTTCGCCATGGACGTGGCCATGAGCGATTTCTTCCTGGCTGGCATCACGAATGTCAACGATCTTCACTTTGAAGTTCAGGCGCTGACCGGCCAGTGGGTGGTTACCGTCGACAGTCACGTCGTCGCCGTCGAGGTCACGGATGGTGACGATTTGCATCTGGCCGTCCGGCGCCGAAGCGTGGAACTGCATGCCGACTTCCAGCTCGTCAACGCCTTCGAACATGCTGCGGCTCAGGGTGCTGACCAGCTCAGCAGCGTATTCACCGTAAGCGTCTTCCGGCTCAACGGAAACTTCCAGCTCGTCACCAACAGCTTTGCCTTCCAGCGCTTTTTCCAAGCCTGGAATGATGTTACCTGCGCCTTGCAGGTAGACCAGCGGAGCGCCGCCGGCGGAGCTGTCGATGACCTCACCAGCGTCGTTGGTCAGGGTATAGTCGATGGAGACAGCCTTATTGGCGGCGATCAGCATGGGGCGAGACCTTTTGCATAAGAATATAGAAAGGCCAAGTTTAGCGAAGCAAACGCGCGAAAGCGAACACAACCCGGACAAACGGGTTTCGACGATCGCAGGCTTCCATCAAGACGAAGAAGGCCATTGGGTGGCCGAGCTTTCCTGTGGCCACACCCAACACCTGCGCCATCAGCCGCCCTGGCAATCACGCGCCTGGGTGCTCGACCCGGCGCAACGTATTGAAAAAATAGGCCAACCCTTTGCCTGCGGTTGGTGCGCACAAGGCTCGGTTAGCGATAACCTTGGCGACTGAATTTCGGCAGATTGTCAGTAAAAGATGATCGCCATTGCCATGCACCCTTAGAGAATTCGCATGCAAACTTTTTTTATCGCGCCCACCGATTTTGGCGTGGGTCTGACCTCCATCAGCCTCGGGCTGGTGCGTACGCTGGAGCGAGCGGGCCTGAAAGTCGGCTTCTTCAAACCGATTGCGCAGCCGCACCCCGGCGACACCGGCCCTGAACGTTCCACCGAACTGGTGGCGCGCACACATGGCCTGAAACCACCGCAGCCGCTGGGCCTGGCCCACGTCGAGCGGATGCTTGGCGACGGTCAGCTCGATGAGTTGCTCGAAGAAATCATCACCCTGTATCAGCAAGCCGCCATCGGCAAAGACGTGCTGGTCGTCGAAGGCATGGTGCCGACCCGCAGCGCCAGCTACGCCGCGCGAGTCAACCTGCACCTGGCCAAGAGCCTCGATGCCGAGGTGATTCTGGTTTCGGCGCCGGAAAACGAAGTACTTGCCGAGCTGTCCGGTCGCGTCGAGTTGCAGGCGCAATTGTTCGGTGGGCCGAAAGACCCGAAAGTCCTCGGCGTGATCCTCAACAAGGTCAAGACCGACGAGAGCATGGACGCCTTCGCCACGCGTCTGAAAGAGCATTCGCCGTTGCTGCGCAGCGGTGATTTCCGTCTGCTTGGCTGCATTCCGTTCCAGCCTGAACTCAACGCACCACGCACCCGTGACGTCGCCGACCTGATGGGCGCGCAAGTGCTCAATGCCGGTGACTACGAAACCCGGCGCATGACCAAAATCATCATTTGCGCACGGACCATGCGCAACACCGTCGAGCTGCTCAAGCCCGGCGTGCTGGTGGTGACACCGGGCGATCGCGACGACATCATCCTCGCCGTCAGCCTGGCGGCGATCAACGGCGTGCCGCTGGCCGGCCTGCTGCTGACCAGCGACACCCTGCCCGATCCACGCATCATGGACTTGTGCCAAGGCGCGTTACAGGCCGGTTTGCCGGTGTTGTCGGTGAGCACCGGCTCTTACGACACCGCCAACCTGCTCAACGGCCTGAACAAGGAAATCCCCATCGACGACCGCGAGCGTGCGGAAATCATCACTGATTTTGTCGCCAGCCATCTCGACGCCAAGTGGCTGCACCAGCGTTGCGGCACGCCACGGGAAATGCGCCTGTCGCCCGCCGTATTCCGCTATCAGTTGATTCAGCGCGCGCAGGCGGCGAACAAGCGCATCGTCCTGCCCGAAGGCAGCGAGCCGTTCACCGTGCAAGCGGCGGCGATCTGTCAGGAACGCGGGATTGCCCGTTGCGTGTTGCTGGCCAAACCTGCAGACGTCGAAGCGGTCGCTCGCGCCCAAGGCATCGTGCTGCCGCCGGGGCTGGAGATTCTCGATCCGGATTTGATCCGCGAGCGCTACGTCGAGCCGATGGTCGCCCTGCGCAAAACCAAAAGCCTCAATGCACCAATGGCCGAGCAGCAGCTGGAAGACACCGTGGTGATCGGCACCATGATGCTTGCACTGGATGAAGTCGACGGCCTGGTCTCGGGCGTGATCAACACCACCGCCAATACCATCCGCCCGGCCCTGCAGTTGATCAAGACTGCCCCGGGCTGCACGCTGGTGTCGTCGGTGTTCTTCATGCTCTTCCCGGAGGAAGTGCTGGTTTACGGTGACTGCGTGATGAATCCGCACCCGAGCGCCAGCGAACTGGCCGAGATCGCCCTGCAAAGCGCTGACTCGGCGGCGGCATTCGGCATCACTCCGCGTGTGGCGATGATCAGCTACTCCAGCGGCGAATCGGCCACCGGCGAAGAAGTCGAGAAAGTCCGCGAAGCCACCCTGCTCGCCCACGAACAACAGCATTCACTGCTGATCGACGGCCCGCTGCAATACGACGCTGCTGCCAACGCCGACGTGGCCCGGCAACTGGCGCCGAACAGTCAGGTGGCCGGCCGCGCCACGGTGTTTGTGTTCCCCGATCTGAACACCGGCAACACCACGCACAAAGCCGTGCAACGCAGCGCCGATTGCGTCAGCCTCGGGCCGATGCTGCAAGGCCTGCGCAAACCAGTGAATGACTTGCCGCGCGGCGCGCAGGTCGATGACATCGTCTACACCATCGCCCTCACCGCGATTCAAGCCGCCAACCGACCTATGGATGTGTAAATGCTGGATTTTCTACCTGCACCGTTGCGCGGCGTGATTGCCTCGCTGCTGTTGGCACTTAATACGATTCTGCTGTGCTCGTTTCTGTTCTGCGTGGCGCTGATCAAAGTGTTGCCGTTCGATTTCGCCCGGCGAGCTTCGCTCTGGCTGATGAGCCATACCCATGAAGCGTGGATCAGCAACAACAAGGGCTGGATGAACCTGGTGCGCCGCACGCGCTGGCACATCAGCGGTTTGCAAGGCCTCGACTATCAACACTCATATCTGATCACCAGCAACCACCAGAGCTGGGTCGATATTCTGGTGCTGCAATACGTGCTCAACCGCCGTATTCAGCCGCTGAAATTCTTCCTCAAACAGGAACTGATCTGGGTACCGGTGATCGGTCTGGCCTGGTGGGCGCTGGGCTTTCCGTTCATGAAACGCTACTCCAAGGCGTACCTGGCCAAGCACCCGGAGAAGAAAGGCAAAGACCTGGAAACCACCCGTAAGACTTGCGCGAAGTTTCGTAATAACCCGGTGGGAATTTTCAACTTCGTCGAAGGTACGCGGTTCACTGAAGGCAAGCATGCGCAGCAGCAGTCGCCGTTCAAATACCTGCTCAAGCCCAAGGCTGGCGGAATTGCGTTTGTGCTGGATGCGATGGGTGAACAGCTGGAGTCGATCGTCAACGTGACGATCCACTACCCGGCCGGGCGTCCCGGGTTCTGGGACCTGCTGTGCGGCAATGTGCGCGATGTAGTGGTGCACTTTGAGGAGCTGAAGATTCCGCAGCAGTTCATTGGCAAGAATTACGATCAGGACGGCGAATATCGATTGCAGTTTCAGGGCTGGATCAATCAGCTGTGGCTGGACAAGGATGCGCTGCTGGAACAGATGCACCGCGAATATCCAGCGAATTGAAGATCAAAAGATCGCAGCCTTCGGCAGCTCCTACAGGGTGTACGCCGATCCAATGTAGGAGCTGCCGAAGGCTGCGATCTTTTGACACTCTCAAAGCGACAAAAAAGCCCGCCGATGATCACTCATCGGCGGGCTTTTTCTTGCAGCTTGAAGCTAGAGGCCAGTCGCTGCTTCAGTGCTTAGATCGCGCCACGCTTGCGCAGCAGATCCAGCACTTGCTTGACGCTCTCTTCCACACTCAGCGTCTGCGTGTCGATCACCAGATCGGCATTCAGCGGTACGTCGTACGGGAAGGATTCGCCCGGGATGTTGTCGCCAGCGGCGGCATACAGACCTTGCGGATCACGCTCGGCGCACACGGCCGGCGAGGCCTGTACGTAGACCGTCAGCAGACGATCCTTGCCGATCAGATCCTTGGCTTGCTCACGCCCTTCAGCGCTTGGCGCGACGAACGAGGCCAAGGTCAGCAGACCCGCTTCGTTGAACTGGCGCGCGACGTGCGCGGCACGACGCCAATTCTCGGTGCGACCGGCGCGATCCTGTGGCAGGCCTTTGTTCAGGTCCTGACGCAGGTTCTGGCCATCCAGCACAAACACCGCACGGCCCATGTCGAACAGCTTGCGCTCGACCGCGTAAGCCAGCGTGCTCTTGCCCGCGCCCGACAGGCCGCTGAACAGCACAGTGGCCGGTTGCTGACCGAAGCGCTGAGCGCGTTCTTCAGTGGCAACATGCGCCAGTTTGCCGTGATGGGTGGCGGTACCGTGGGTCACTGGCTGCGCGACGATCATGCCGGCGCCAACGGTACCGTTGGTCAAACGGTCGATGATGATGAACGCGCCGGTGGTGCGGTTGCTTTCGTAACCGTCGAGGGCGATCGGCGCGTCGAGCGCGATCTTCACCTTGCCGATTTCGTTGAGCTGCAACGCGCTCGCCGGGCCTTCTTCGAGGGTGTTGACGTCGACCTTGTTGACGATGCTGGCGATCGAGCCCGGCACGTAACTGGTGGCGCGTTTGATGTCGTATTTCTTGCCAGGCAGCATCGGCTCTTCAGCCATCCACACCAGCATCGCTTCGAAGCTGTCGGTGACCGGCGGCACGTTGTCGGCATGCACCAGCAGGTCGCCACGGGAGATGTCGATTTCGTCTTCCATGGTCAACGTTACCGCCTGACCAGGACCTGCGTGTTCCAGCTCACCTTCGAAGGTAACAATGGATTTCACGCGGCTACTCTTGCCCGACGGCAGCACCACGACTTCGTCGCCCTTGTGCACGATGCCGCTGGCCAGGGTGCCGGCGAAACCACGGAAGTTCAGGTTCGGACGGTTGACGTACTGCACCGGGAAACGCAGATCGGTGAAGTTGCGGTCGCCCGCGACTTCCACGGTCTCGAGGATTTCCATCAGCGACTGGCCGGTGTACCACGGCGAGCGCTCGGACTTGTTCACCACGTTGTCGCCCTTGAGGGCAGACATCGGCACGAAGTGCATGCTGGTCGGCTTCATCTTCAAACCTTCGGCGAACTTCAGGTAGTCAGCCTTGATCGACTCGAACACGCCTTCATCGAAGTCCTTCAAGTCCATCTTGTTGATGGCGACGACGATGTGTTTGATCCCCAGCAGGGAGGCGATGAAGCTGTGGCGACGGGTCTGGGTCTGCACGCCGTAACGCGCGTCGACCAAAATGATCGCCAGGTCACAGGTGGAGGCACCGGTGGCCATGTTGCGGGTGTACTGCTCATGGCCGGGCGTGTCGGCGATGATGAATTTGCGTTTGGCGGTAGAGAAATAGCGGTAGGCGACATCGATGGTGATGCCCTGCTCACGCTCGGCCTGCAGGCCGTCAACCAGCAACGCCAGGTCGATGTCATCACCGGTGGTGCCGACTTTCTTCGAATCGCGGGTAATCGCTTCGAGGTGATCTTCGTAGATCATCTTCGAGTCGTGCAGCAGGCGCCCGATCAGGGTGCTCTTGCCGTCATCGACGTTACCGCAGGTCAAAAAGCGCAGCAGTTCCTTACGTTCGTGCTGGCCCAGGTAGGCGAGGATGTCCTCGCTGATCAAATCAGATACGTGCGACATGACAGCCCCTTAGAAATAGCCTTGACGTTTTTTATCTTCCATCGAGCCGGCGCCATCGTGGTCGATGACTCGGCCCTGGCGCTCGGAAGTTCGCGTCAGGAGCATTTCTTGAATGATGTCCGTGAGGCTTTCGGCCTCGGACTCCACGGCGCCCGTCAACGGGTAGCAGCCAAGGGTGCGGAAACGCACTTTCTTTTTGACGATGCGCGCTTTGTCTTCATCGGACAGGTGCTCGAGGATGCGCTCGTCGTCGATCATGATCAGCGTGCCGTTCTTCTCGATCACTTCGCGTTCGGCGGCGAAGTACAACGGCACAATCGGGATGCCTTCGAGGTAGATGTACTGCCAGATGTCCAGTTCGGTCCAGTTCGACAGCGGGAATACGCGGATCGATTCGCCCTTGTTGACCTTGCCGTTGTAGACGTTCCACAGCTCGGGACGCTGATTTTTCGGGTCCCAGCGGTGCTTGCTGTCGCGGAACGAGTACACGCGCTCTTTGGCACGGGATTTCTCTTCATCGCGACGGGCGCCGCCGAACGCTGCGTCGAAACCATGCTTGTCGAGTGCCTGTTTCAGGCCTTCGGTTTTCATGATGTCGGTGTGCTTGGCACTGCCGTGGGTGAACGGGTTGATGTTCTGCGCCACGCCATCGGGGTTGATGTGGGTGATCAGGTCTAGGCCCAGTTCTTCGACCATCTTGTCGCGGAACTTGTACATCTCCTGGAATTTCCAGCGGGTGTCGACGTGCATCACCGGAAACGGCAGTTTGCCCGGAAAGAACGCCTTGCGTGCCAGGTGCAGCATCACGGCGGAGTCTTTACCGATGGAGTACAGCATCACCGGGTTATCGAACTCGGCGGCCACCTCGCGGATGATGTGGATGCTTTCCGCCTCCAGCTGTTTCAGATGCGTCAGTTTGTCGACCATGGCTACTCACGAAAACTTTCTTATGAACGGCCAGCGGGCCGTGTTCGAGCGGGGAATCCTAGCACAGCGGCCTCTTCTAATCAGGACGCCAACTAGATCGAAAGGGTATATGAATATGCCTACCAGTTCGGCCGATGCCCCCCCCTGTAGGAGTGAGCCTGCTCGCGATAGCTTTGTCACATTCGACATAACGGTGACTGACACTCCGCTATCGCGAGCAGGCTCACTCCTACAGGGGATTTGCGGTGGATTCAGATCGGATTCGGGCAATCGATGAAGATGTGCTCGACGGCGAAACGTTTTGCCAGGTAGTCGCCCAGCGCCTGTACGCCATAGCGCTCGGTGGCGTGGTGGCCGGCGGCAATGAAGCTGATGTCGTTCTCGCGGGCGCTGTGGAAGGTCTGTTCGGAAGCCTCACCGCTCAGATAGAGATCGACGCCTGCGGCGACGGCTTGATCGATATAGCCCTGACCGCCGCCGGTGCACCAGCCGACCCGGCGGATCATCGGATTACCTTCAATCAGCAACGGTTCGCGGCCCATGACTTCTTGCACCTTGCGGGCGAAATCGCGCGCGGTCATCGGCTCTTTCAAAGACCCGACCAGACCAACGATTTTAAGATTATCCGGATCCAGCGGGCCTTCAACAGTGATGTCCAATTGCCGAGCAAGCTGCACGTTATTGCCGACATCAGGATGCAAATCCAGCGGCAAGTGGTAAGCGAGCAGACTGATGTCGTGCTTGAGCAAGGTCTTCAGTCGACGCTGCTTCATGCCAGTGATGCAAGGGTTCTCGCCCTTCCAGAAGTAACCGTGGTGCACCAGCACCAGATCGGCCCCGGCCTCGACGGCGGCATCCAGCAAGGCCTGACTGGCCGTGACGCCACTGACGATGCGCATCACTTGCGGACGGCCCTCGACCTGCAATCCATTCGGGCAATAATCGGCAATTTTCGCACTGCCGAGGTAACGGTCGGCTTCTTCGACGAGGGTGCTGAGGGCAACGGCCATGAAAGACTCCTAAATATCCCGTTCAGAGGCGCGCGCGGCCTCGTATAATGCGCGACATTATGGGCGGTCTGACCCCGCCTGCAACTCTT
The DNA here is from genome assembly GCF_949767675.1 of Pseudomonas sp. IT-P395. Classification (NCBI taxonomy): domain Bacteria; kingdom Pseudomonadati; phylum Pseudomonadota; class Gammaproteobacteria; order Pseudomonadales; family Pseudomonadaceae; genus Pseudomonas; species Pseudomonas sp. IT-P395. The sequence goes on along the minus strand of NZ_CATKPW010000013.1, from coordinate 73,162 downwards.
CCAGGACGTGCTTAATGCTCAAGGCGCTGCGTTTTATGGGCTGGCCACTGTTGGCCGGCGTGCTTATCGCTCTGTTGATTATTCAGCGTTACCCGCAGTGGGTCGGGCTGCCGAGCCTCGACGTCAACCTGCAACAGGCCCCGCAAACCACCAGCGTGCAGCAGGGGCCGGTGTCCTATGCCGATGCGGTAACTATCGCAGCGCCCTCGGTGGTCAATCTGTACACCACCAAAGTCATCAACAAACCGGCGCATCCGCTGTTTGAAGATCCGCAGTTCCGCCGCTTCTTTGGTGATAACTCGCCAAAGCAGAAACGCATGGAATCGAGCCTCGGCTCCGGCGTGATCATGAGCCCGGAAGGCTATATCCTCACCAACAACCACGTGACCAGCGGCGCCGATCAGATTGTGGTCGCCCTGAAGGACGGCCGTGAAACTCTCGCCCGCGTGATCGGCAGTGATCCGGAAACCGACCTCGCGGTGTTGAAGATCGATCTGAAAACCCTGCCGGCGATCACCGTCGGCCGCTCAGACAACATCCGCATCGGCGACGTCGCACTGGCCATCGGTAACCCGTTTGGCGTCGGCCAGACCGTGACCATGGGCATCATCAGCGCCACCGGGCGTAATCAGTTGGGCCTGAACAACTACGAAGACTTCATCCAGACCGACGCGGCGATCAACCCGGGCAACTCCGGCGGCGCACTGGTCGATGCCAACGGCAACCTCACCGGCATCAACACGGCGATTTTCTCCAAGTCCGGCGGCTCGCAAGGCATTGGCTTTGCGATCCCGGTGAAACTGGCGATGGAAGTGATGAAGTCGATCATTGAGCACGGTCAGGTGATTCGTGGCTGGCTGGGGATTGAAGTGCAACCGCTGACGCAGGAACTGGCCGAGTCGTTCGGTTTGTCCGGGCGCCCGGGGATTGTCGTCGCGGGGATCTTCCGCGATGGCCCGGCGCAGAAGGCAGGCCTGCAGTTGGGTGACGTGATTCTGAGTATCGATGGCGAGCCGGCCGGCGATGGTCGCCGTTCGATGAACCAGGTCGCGCGGATCAAGCCGACCGACAAAGTGACGATTCAGGTGATGCGCAACGGCAAAGAGATCAAGCTCACCGCTGAAATCGGCCTGCGTCCGCCACCGGCACCGGTGAAAGAAAAAGAAGAATAAAACTTTGCTCGCGCGGAATGCGCGGATAAAAGACATTCTCAACAGGCATGTTATATTGTTTCAATTCTAAGAATTGGAACAACATAACATGTCGTCTCGAACAAAGGCTTCCCTGCTCGGCCTGAGCCTCGGCTTGCTGGTCGATCCCGCCTTCGCCGAAGAACCCGAACCGATTGAACTCGACGCCATCAGCGTCATTTCCGACTATGAATCGCCGACCGGACCGGTCAAAGGATACCGCGCTACGCGCTCGTCCAGCGCGACCAAGACCGACACGGCGATCCGCGATATCCCGCAGGCGATCAGCGTGGTGCCCGCCAGCGTGCTCAAGGATCTGGGCAGCACCAGTGTCGAGCGCGCACTGGATTTTGCCGGCGGTGTATCGAAGCAGAACAACTTCGGCGGCCTGACGCTATACGAATACAGCGTGCGCGGCTTCACCACTTCGGAGTTCTACAAGGACGGTTTCAGCGCCAATCGCGGTTATCCGAGCACACCCGACGCGGCCAACATCGAGCGCATCGAAGTGCTCAAAGGCCCCGCCGCCAGTCTGTATGGCCGAGGCGATCCCGGCGGCACGGTAAACATCGTCACCAAGAAACCGCAGCCCGGAGCGTTCACCACCCTGCAAACCAGCGCCGGCAGTTGGGACCGTTATCGCACCGCACTGGACGTCAACACGCCGCTGGATGATCAGGGTGATGTGCTGTCGCGGATCAATCTCGCGGTCGAAGATAACAATAGCTTTCGCGATCACGTCGACAGCAAACGCGTGTTCGTTGCGCCCTCGATCAGTTGGCAATTGAACCCGGACACGTCGCTATTGGTGGAAAGCGAAATCGTCCGTCACAGCTCGACGTTCGATCGCGGCATCGTCGCGCCCAACAACAAATGGAGCGGTGTTTCGCGTTCGACTTTCCTCGGCGAACCCAATGACGGCAACATCGACAATCACAACAATCTTCTTCAAGCCACGCTGGAGCATCACCTCAACGACAGCTGGAAACTGCGCCTGGCCAGCCACTACAAGGAAGGCAAACTCTGGGGCGACGCCTCGGAACAACGGGCACTGAACGCCGACGGCCACACGGTCAACCGTCGCTTGCGCGAACGCGATACAAGTTGGCACGACAGCATCACCCAACTGGAATTGCGCGGTCTGTTCGACCTCGGTCCTTGGCAGCATGAACTGCTGATCGGCACCGAGTATGAAAACTTCCGCAAGAACGAACGCGTCACCACCATTGCCGGCGGCCCTTACGCCATCGACATCTATAAGCCGATCTACGGCCAGCCAAAACCCAATGGCGCACGCTCGGGCACTGACTTCTTCGAACAGGTCGAAAGTCATGCGCTGAACCTGCAGGATCAGATCGTCTTCACCGACAAATTGCGCGGAATGATCGGCGCACGTTTCGAACATTTCGACCAGCACATCGATGATCACAGCCGTAACGCCAAGAGCAGTCAGCGCCATGACGCCCTCACCCAGCGCGCCGGCCTGCTCTATCAACTGACGCCGAACACCGGCCTGTTCGCCAACGCCTCGACCTCGTTCAAACCGAACAATGGCCTAGATGCCTCCGGCAAATCCTTCGATCCGGAAGAAGGCGTCGGTTATGAAGTCGGGATCAAGAACGAGCTGTTTGACGAGCGCCTGAGCAGCACCCTCGCCTTCTTCCACATCGACAAGGAAAACGTCCTCGCCCTCGACCCGGCCACCGACACCAGCCGCGCGATGGGCAAGGCGCGCAGTCGCGGCTTCGATCTGCAAATCACCGGGCAAGTGACTGACGCAGTGCGGGTGATCGGCGCGCTCGCTTACATCGACGCCGAAGTGACCCAGGGTGACGCGGCAATTCCCACCGGCAGCCGCATCCTCGGCGTGGCCAAGCGCAGCGGCAGCCTGCTCGGGGTTTACGAGTTTCAGGATGGCCATTTGCGCGGCTCGGACGTCGGCGCAGCGTTTACCTATGTCGGCGACCGCTCGGGAGAGTCCGGCAGCGACTTCGAACTTCCGGCGTATCACACCGTCGACCTGCTCGCGCATTACAAGGCCAGCGACAAGGTCACCGTCGGCCTCAATCTGAACAACCTTTTCGACGAAAAGTATTACGAGCGCTCCTACAGCAACTACTGGGTCAACCCCGGCGAGCCGCGCAACTTCACCGTCAGCCTGACACTCAATCTGTAAAAGGACGTCACCATGCAATACGGCAAAACCCTTGTGCTCATCGCCGCGCTGTTCGCAGGCGAAGTCTCGGCTCATGGCCTATGGACCGAAGAGCGTCGCGGCAATATCGAAGTGGTCTATGGTCACGGCGCTGAGGACAACGCGTTCAAAGCGCAGAAGATCAGCGGCGCCTGGGCTTACGACGTTGCCGGCAAGATGATTCCGGTGAGCGTCGAGCGCCTGGCGGATCATGCTCGCCTGAAACCTTTGAAGTCGCCGGCGGTGATGGCCGTGGCATTGAACAATGGCATGTGGTCGCAAACGGCCGACAAGAAGTGGGTCAACGAAGGCCGCAGCAAAGTGCCGGGCGCTGTCGGGGCAACGGAGACGTTCAAGTACAGCCTGGCGATTTATCAGCCGGGTGCGAAGTTGCCGAAACTCGATCAGATCAAACTGCTGATTCTGCCGGAGGTTGATCCGCTGACGGTTGGGCCGGGCAAGTCATTACCGGTGCGGGTGTTGCTCGATGGCAAACCGGCGGCTGGGGTGAAGTTGATTGGTGATTACCGCAGCGCGCCGAACACATTGAGCACCGAGACTGACAAGGATGGTCGGGCGCAGGTGTTGGTGAGGAATGAAGGGTTGAATGTGATTGCGGCGCAGGTTGAGGTGCCGGTGAAGAACAGTGTGGATGTGAATAGTCGTGGGTTGTTCAGTTCGCTGACATTCCTCGGCGAGCCGCATCACGAATAAAAGCACACCCTCACCCCAGCCCTCTCCCAGAGGGAGAGGGAGCCGACCGATGTGCAGGGCGTCATGCATCGACCTGGAAGACCGAGTCGATTATGGATTCGGTAAAGCAGCATCAGGTCGGTGCAGTTCAACAGCATCCCCCATTCAGTCCCCTCTCCCTCCGGGAGAGGGCTAGGGTGAGGGGCTCTTGCTTTTATAGATCGCCAAGCCCATCGATCAGCGCCTGATTCTGCTCCGGCGTGCCAATCGAAATCCGCAAAAACTGCGCAATCCGCTCCTGCTTGAAGTGCCGCACGATCACGCCCTGCTCGCGCAATTTAGCCGCCAGCCCCGCCGCATCATGCTGCGGGTGCCGGGCGAAGATGAAGTTGGCCGCCGACGGCAGTACTTCAAAACCCTTGGCCTGCAACTGTGCAATCACCCACTCACGGCTTTCGATCACCAGACGGCAAGTCTTGCCGAAATGCTCGCGATCTTCGAACGCCGCTGCCGCACCGACAATCGCCAGACGATCCAGCGGATAGGAGTTGAAGCTGTTCTTGATCCGCTCCAGTGCCTCGATCAGGTCCGGATGCCCCACCGCAAAGCCCACACGCAGGCCCGCCAGCGAACGCGACTTGGACAGGGTTTGCGTCACCAGCAGGTTCGGATAACGGTCCACCAGACTGATCGCGGTTTCGCCGCCGAAGTCGATATAGGCCTCGTCTACGACCACCACCGAATCCGGGCTGGCCTTGAGGATTTGCTCGACCGCGTCCAGCGCCAGCAGGCATCCGGTGGGCGCGTTCGGATTCGGGAAAATGATCCCGCCATTCGGCTTGGCGTAGTCTGCCGGGTCGATCTGGAACTGCGCATCCAGCGGGACCGCATCAAACTCGATGCCGTACAAACCGCAATACACCGGATAGAAGCTGTAGCTGATGTCGGGGAACAACAGCGGCTTATCGTGTTGCAGCAAGCCGTGAAAAATGTGCGCGAGCACTTCGTCCGAACCGTTGCCGAGGAACACCTGATTGCTCTGCACGCCGTAATACTGGGCGACGGCGGTTTTCAGCAGGTCGCTGTTCGGGTCCGGGTACAGACGCAGGTTGTCATTCAGTTCGGTCTGCATCGCTGCCAAGGCTTTTGGCGACGGGCCGTACGGGTTTTCATTGGTGTTGAGCTTGACCAGTTTGGTCAGCTTCGGTTGTTCGCCCGGCACGTAGGGCACCAGATCCTTGACGAACGGGCTCCAGAATTTACTCATCGCTCAGTTCCCCTGCCCTTTTAGAAAGTCTTCGTCTTTGATGCGGTATTCGGCACTGCGTGCGTGGGCGCTCAGCGATTCTCCACGGGCCAATACCGATGCCGTTTTACCCAGCTCGGAAGCGCCGGCCTCGGAGCAGAAAATGATCGACGAACGCTTCTGGAAGTCATACACACCCAGCGGCGAGGAGAAGCGCGCGGTGCCGGAGGTCGGCAGCACGTGGTTCGGGCCAGCGCAGTAGTCGCCCAGCGCTTCGGAGGTGTGACGGCCCATGAAGATCGCGCCAGCATGGCGGATCTGCGGCAGCCAGGCCTGTGGGTCGGCAACCGACAGCTCCAGGTGTTCCGGGGCGATGCGGTTGGCGACTTCAATCGCTTGCGCCATGTCCTTCACGTGAATCAGCGCACCGCGGCCATTGATCGAGGTTTCGATGATGGTCGCGCGGTCCATGGTCGGCAGCAGTTTATCGATGCTCGCGGCGACCTTGTCGAGGAACTCGGCGTCCGGGCTGACCAGAATCGCCTGGGCGTCTTCGTCGTGCTCGGCTTGCGAGAACAGGTCCATGGCGATCCAGTCCGGATCGGTCTGGCCGTCGCAGACCACGAGAATTTCCGAAGGGCCGGCGATCATGTCGATGCCGACCTGACCGAATACGTGACGCTTGGCCGTGGCGACATAGATGTTGCCCGGGCCAACGACTTTGTCGACTTGCGGCACGCTTTCGGTGCCATAGGCCAGAGCGGCGACGGCTTGCGCACCGCCGATAGTGAACACACGGTCAACGCCGGCGATGCACGCAGCCGCCAGCACCAGCTCATTGATTTCACCGCGTGGCGTCGGCACCACCATGACCACTTCGGTCACGCCGGCGACCTTGGCCGGAATCGCGTTCATCAATACCGACGACGGATACGACGCCTTGCCCCCCGGCACGTACAGACCGGCGCGATCCAGCGGCGTGACCTTCTGGCCCAGTACAGTGCCGTCAGCTTCGGTGTAACTCCACGAATCCTGCTTCTGTTTTTCGTGGTAGCTGCGCACACGAGCGGCGGCTTTTTCCAGTGCTTCGCGCTGTGCCACGGTGATGCGCGTGAGCGCCAGTTCCAGGCGCTCACGCGGCAGAATCAGATCGGCCATCGAAGCGACTTCGAGGCCGTCGAACTTCTGGGTGAACTCGACCAGCGCCGCGTCACCGCGTTCGCGCACAGCCTTGATGATGTCCAGCACGCGCTGATTGACCGAGTCGTCAGACACACTTTCCCAGCTCAGCAGATGATCCAGATGATGCGCGAAATCCGGGTCAGCAGCGTTGAGTCGGCGAATTGCAGTCGGTGCGGTCATAGCGAGAGCCTCATAGGAATGGCAAAAACTCAGGCGCCCGAAACTATCATTCGATCCGCTTGGGCACCTGAGAATTCTGGCTATGAGGCGGATAGACGGCGCGACTTGGGGTCGCGCAGGTAAATCAGCCGCGGTGTCGCGATTCCACTGCGTTGCGCAGGGTATCGATCAACGCCTGGATTCGGGCGTGTTGCATTTTCATCGAAGCTTTATTGACGACCAGGCGCGAGCTGATCGTGGCGATCAGTTCCTGAGGTTCCAGGCCGTTGGCGCGCAGGGTGTTGCCGGTGTCGACCACGTCGATGATCTTGTCAGCGAGACCGATCAGCGGTGCCAGCTCCATCGAGCCGTACAGCTTGATGATGTCGACCTGACGGCCCTGCTCGGCGTAGTAGCGCTTGGCGACGTTGACGAACTTGGTCGCCACGCGCAGACGGCCCTTGGGCTCAGGCGCGCCGATCTTGCCGGCGGTCATCAGCTTGCACTGGGCGATCTGCAGATCCAGTGGCTCGTAGAGGCCCTGGCCGGTGTATTCCATCAACACGTCTTTACCGGCAACGCCGAGGTCAGCCGCGCCATGCTCGACGTAAGTCGGCACATCGGTGGCACGCACGATCAGCAGACGGACGTCGTCCTGCGTCGTGGGAATGATCAGCTTGCGGCTCTTGTCCGGATTCTCGGTCGGCACAATGCCCGCTTCGGCGAGAAGCGGCAGGGTGTCGTCAAGGATGCGGCCCTTGGACAGTGCGATGGTCAACATGGGAAACGTCAGTCCTTATCAAGGTACTCATGTCCGGTCGCAATCGGCGCCGGACACACATCGAGCCGGAAACCGGCTCGACTCTTAAAATCAGTGGACACGTCCCTGTGTCCCAATCCAGCAATCAGCCCGGAACGCGACGGATCTTGGCGCCCAGCATCTGCAGTTTTTCTTCGATGCACTCGTAACCACGGTCGATGTGGTAGATGCGGTCGATCAGCGTGTCACCTTCGGCAACCAGTGCCGAGATCACCAGGCTGGCCGAAGCACGCAGGTCGGTGGCCATTACTGGCGCGCCCTTGAGGACTTCAGTACCGGTAACGATGGCAGTGTTGCCTTCGACCTGAATCTTGGCGCCCATGCGGTGCAACTCGTACACGTGCATGAAACGGTTTTCGAAGATCGTCTCGATTACCGCACCGGTGCCTTCGGCAATGGCGTTGAGCGAGATGAACTGCGCCTGCATGTCGGTCGGGAATGCAGGGTACGGCGCGGTGCGCACGTTGACTGCTTTCGGACGCTTGCCGTGCATGTTCAGCTCGATCCAGTCTTCACCGCAGGTGATTTCTGCACCGGCTTCACGGAGTTTTTCCAGAACGGCTTCAAGGATGGTCGGATCGGTGTCCTTGACCTTGACGCGGCCACCGGTAACGGCAGCTGCGACCAGGTAGGTACCGGTTTCGATACGGTCAGGCATGACTTTATAGAAAGCCGAACCCAGACGCTCGACGCCATCAATGGTGATGGTGTCGGTACCGGCGCCGGAAACCTTGGCGCCCATGGCGTTGAGGAAGTTCGCCAGGTCAACCACTTCAGGTTCACGTGCGGCGTTCTGCAACACGCTGCGGCCCTTGGCCAGAGCGGCGGCCATCATGATGTTCTCGGTACCGGTCACGCTGACGGTGTCGAAGAAGAAGTGCGCACCGCGCAGGCCACCTTCAGGGGCCTTGGCCTTGATGTAGCCGCCTTCGACGTCGATGACCGCGCCCATGGCTTCGAGGCCACGGATGTGCAGGTCGACCGGACGCGAACCGATGGCGCAACCGCCAGGCAGTGCCACTTCGGCTTCACCGAAACGGGCTACCATCGGGCCCAATACCAGGATCGAGGCACGCATGGTTTTCACCAGTTCGTACGGTGCGATCAGGGTCTTGATGGTGCGCGGGTCGATTTCGACGCTGAGCTTCTCGTCGATCACCGGCTCAATGCCCATGCGACCGAACAGCTCGATCATGGTGGTGATGTCGTGCAGGTGCGGCAGGTTGCCAACGGTCACCGGGCCATCGCACAGCAGGGTGGCAGCCAGGATCGGCAGGGCAGAGTTTTTTGCGCCGGAAATGCGGATCTCGCCATCAAGACGAGCGCCACCGGTAATAATCAATTTATCCATAAGAATCTCGACGCCCTTAGGCTCAGGTGCGCTCGGCCCAGGCCGCGCTGCTGAAAAATTTCATAGTGACCGCATGGATGCTGCCATCGGTGATCCATGGGTTCAAATGGGCATAGATCTGCTGCTGACGCTTCACCGGGCTCAACGCCGCCAGTTCATCGCTAATCACGTTCAGCTGGAAATTGCAGCCTTCGCCCTCAACTTCTACCAACGTTCCGGGCAGCTTTCCTTCAAGGAAGCTCTTCACTTCTACGGCCTGCATGCTCAACCTCAATCGGCGCCCTGTGCGCACGGGTCGGACATCATACAAAAAAGCCCCGCGCCTGCGAACCCCGCATGGCAGGACTCTGACGGGGGGCTTCTTTATAGATGTGGGTTCAGGGGTGCGCCAACAGTTCGGTCAGTTCACTGACCTGAGCAATTTCGCGCATGTCTTCGGGCATCGCACGGATGCTGACAGCCTTGCCGGCCGCATTCGCATCGCGCATGAAGCACAGCAGCAACGACAAACCGACGCTGCTGGACTTCTTCACCGCCGAGCAATCGATCACCAGCGAAGCAGCCTTGCTGGACTTGATTAGCGCCTGGCCTTCCTTGCGCAGGTCGGCACCGGTGCGATAGTCCAGCACGCCACTGAGCAGAAGCTCGTCGACATCACTCATACGAACTGCGGCCTCATTCATTGCGCGGGGTTCTTTTCGGTGGCTTCCTTGGCCTTGGCCACTTCCCCGGCCCAACCATTGATGGTCTTGTCCAGATCGTTGCCATTGCGCTGCATCGCGTCGGCGAACTGATCACGGAACAGCTTGCCGATGTTGATGCCGTTGATGATCACGTTGCGCAGTTTCCACTCGCCGTTGATCTTCTCGAGCGTGTACTGCACAGGATAGATCGCGCCGCTGCTGCCCTTGACGGTCATGTTGACGCTGGTGCGATCGCCCGATTCGTCCTTGGCAGGATCAACGGTAATGCCCTGATTGTTGTACTCAAGCAAGGCGTTACCGTAGAACTGAAACAGTCCTTTCTTGAAGTTTTCCTGAAAGGTCTGCATCTGCGCCGGCGTGGCCTTGCGCGAATACTTGACCGTCATGATGCTTTTGGAAATGCCTTCGGCATCCACTACCGGCCCGACGATGGTGTTGAGCGCCGCGTAGAAATCAGTCGGATCCTGCTTGTATTTCTCTTTGTTGGCAGCCAGGTCGGCCAGCAACCGGGTGGTCGTGTCCTGAACCAGATCATGTGCCGAAGTCGCAGCAGCCACGGCGTTACCCATCAACGGCAAGGCCGCCAATAGCACCAACAGGCTGCGTCGCAAGATAGAGATCATTCAAAAGCTCCTCATTTGGCGTCTTTGCTAACGGTATTGAGCAGGAATTTACCGATCAGGTCTTCCAGTACCAGTGACGACTGGGTGTCGTGGATGGTTCCGCCATCCTTCAGCGGCTTGTCTTCACCACCTACGCTGATACCGATGTACTTCTCGCCCAGCAGACCAGCGGTCAGGATAGACGCTGTGGAGTCGGTCGGCAGGTTGTCGACCTTTTTATCCACTTGCAGGGTGACCCGACCGGTGAAGCTGTCGCGATCCAGATCGATTGCCGTGACCTTGCCGATGGTCACACCGGCCATGGTCACTTTGGCTCTGACCGTCAAACCGGCGATATTGTCAAAGTAGGCATACAGTTTATAGGTGTCGGTGGTCGACGTCGGAGACAGACCACTGACCCGCAAAGCAAGCAGCAACAAAGCCAGGATCCCTGCCAGCAGGAACAGGCCGACACCGATTTCCAGGGTGCGGTTTTGCATCAGAAATCTCCAAACATCAAAGCGGTCAGAATAAAGTCCAGGCCGAGCACTGCCAGCGAGGCAAACACCACGGTCTTGGTGGTGGCACGGCTGATCCCCTCGGAAGTGGGCTCACAGTCGTAGCCTTGGAATACGGCGATCCAGGTCACTACAAAGGCGAAAACAATACTTTTGATCACGCCATTGAGCACGTCACTGGTGAAATTCACGCTGTTCTGCATGTTTGCCCAATAAGAGCCTTCATACACACCCAGCCAGTCGACAGCCACCCACGAACCGCCCCAGATGCCCACCACGCTGAAAATCATCGCCAGCACTGGCAGAGAAATGAAGCCGGCCCACAGGCGCGGGGCAATGATGTACTTGAGCGGATCGACGCCGATCATTTCCAGGCTGGAAAGCTGTTCAGTGGACTTCATGTTGCCGATCTCTGCCGTCAGCGCCGAACCGGCACGACCGGCGAACAACAGCGCTGTCACCACCGGGCCGAGCTCACGCAACAGGGTCAGCGCAACCATCTGCCCCACGGCCTGTTCCGAACCGTAGCTCGACAGAATGCTGAAGCCCTGCAGCGCCAGCACCATGCCGATGAAGATCCCGGAAACGACGATGATCACCAGCGACATCACGCCGACTGAATGCAGTTGCTTGACCAGAAGGCTGAAGCCACCGCTGATCCCGCCACGCCCCAGCAAGGCATGAAACAGAAACAGCGTCGCACGACCGAACACCGCGACAGCGTCGATCGCCGCCTCGCCGAACCGGCGCACGCGTTCTATTAATGAAATTCTGCGCATCAGCGCTTCCCCAGAAGATCTGCGCGGTAATCCGTCGCTGGAAAATGGTACGGCACCGGGCCATCGGGATTGCCGGTCATGAACTGACGGATCCGCGGCTCGTCCGAGTTCATCAACTCGTCCGGCGTACCCTGCCCCAGCACCTGACCATCACCGACGACATAGATATAGTCAGCGATGCTCGCGGTTTCAGCCAGATCGTGGGACACCACGATACTGGTGATCCCCAGAGCATCATTGAGCAGACGGATCAGACGGACCAACACGCCCATGGCGATCGGATCCTGCCCGACGAACGGTTCGTCGTACATGAGGATCTGCGGATCGAGCGCAATCGCCCGCGCCAGTGCGACACGGCGCTTCATGCCACCGGACAGCTCATCCGGCATCAATTCGATGGCACCGCGCAGACCGACCGCCTGCAATTTGAGCAGGACGATGTCGCGGATCATTTCTTCCGGCAAATCGGTATGAACACGCAGTGGGAAAGCGACGTTCTCGAACACATCGAGATCGGTGAACAGCGCGCCGCTTTGAAACAGCACACCCATGTGCTTTCGCGCATCGAACAGATCGCTGCGCGAAAGCGCAGGCAGGTTCTGGCCGTTGACCCAGACTTCGCCGCTGGCAGGGCGCAATTGTGCACCCATCAATCGCAGCAGCGTGGTCTTGCCACACCCGGAAGGTCCCATGATGCCGGTGACCTTGCCGCGCGGGATGCGAATATCGACGTTATTGAAAATGCTGCGCGCACCGCGCTTGAAGGAGACTCCCTTCAGCTCGACCGCGTAGGCGTTATCGGCACTCATCTAAACTCCTTGCGATGCAGCCTCTCACTCGGACGCCTGTCTTTACTTAAAAAGCACGTACATCCCGGGCAGGCCGAACTGGCGGCGAACTATATCACTGCAAAGGCTAAGCGCCCAAGGCTTGTACCAGCCTGTGTTCGGCGATATGACAGGTGCGCAGGCTCTTTTGCCGGCTTTTGGTAACGAGGAATGACAAAGCACGACGAACTTGCGTGAGCCTTTGCAACATAACCGCTATAATCGCCGCCTTTTCATCGGGCTATACGATTTCTGACATGAGCCAATCCAGCGACCTGATTCAATCGGCACAACGCACCATCCAACTCGAAGTGGAAGCCGTACAAGGCTTGCTGCCCCATATCGACGCCGATTTCGTACGTGCTTGCGAGATGATTCTGGCCAGTAAAGGCCGTGTGGTCGTGGTTGGCATGGGCAAATCCGGGCACATCGGCAACAAGATTGCCGCGACCCTGGCCAGCACCGGCACCCCTGCATTTTTCGTGCACCCGGCCGAGGCCAGCCATGGCGACATGGGCATGATCACCCGCGACGACGTGATCCTGGCCCTGTCGAACTCCGGCTCGACCAATGAAATCGTGACTTTGCTGCCGTTGATCAAACGTCTGGGCATCCAGTTGATCAGCGTCACCGGCAACCCGCAATCGCCGCTGGCCAAGGCGGCCGAAGTCAATCTCAACGTTCACGTCGAACACGAAGCCTGCCCGCTGAACCTGGCACCGACCTCGTCGACGACCGCAGCACTGGTCATGGGCGATGCGCTGGCCGTGGCACTGCTGGAAGCACGCGGCTTCACCGCCGAAGATTTCGCTTTCTCGCACCCGGGTGGCGCCCTCGGCCGTCGCCTGCTGCTGAAAGTGGAAAACGTCATGCACGCCGGACAAGAGTTGCCGCAAGTCCAACGCGGCACGCTGCTCAAAGACGCATTGATGGAAATGACCCGTAAAGGTCTGGGCATGACCGTTATCCTTGAAACGGACGGTAAACTCGCCGGGATCTTCACCGACGGCGACTTGCGCCGCACGCTGGATCGCAGCATCGACATCCGCAGCGCCACCATCGACCAGGTAATGACGGCCCACGGCAAGACTGCCCGCCCGGAAATGCTGGCCGCCGAAGCCCTGAAAATCATGGAAGATCACCGAATCAACGCATTGGTAGTCGTAGACGAGGAAGATCGCCCGGTCGGCGCCTTCAACCTCTCCGATCTGCTGCGCGCAGGAGTCATGTAATGAGCAACGATCTGCTGCAACGCGGCAAAGCGATCAAACTGGCGGTTTTCGACGTCGACGGCGTTCTCACCGACGGTCGCCTGTACTTCCTTGAAGACGGCAGCGAGTTCAAGACCTTCAACACCCTCGACGGTCAAGGCATCAAAATGCTGATGAACGCCGGCGTGCAGACCGCTATCATCAGCGGCCGCAAGACACCCGTCGTTGAACGTCGAGCGAAAAACCTGGGGATTCCCCACCTGTTTCAGGGCCGCGAAGACAAATTGGTTGTTCTCGACGGTCTGCTTGAGCAACTGGGCCTAAGCTATGAAGAAGTCGCTTACCTCGGTGACGATCTGCCCGATCTGCCGGTGATTCGCCGTGTTGGTCTGGGCATGGCCGTAGCCAACGCCGCCGATTTCGTCCGCGAACACGCCCATGGCGTAACCCGCGCCCGTGGTGGCGAAGGGGCCGCCCGCGAATTCTGCGAATTGATCCTGCGCGCCCAGGGCCGCCTCGATGCGGCCAACGCCGCGTACCTGTGAGCCAAACCATGTTTAGCAAAAAATTTCGCAACTTCCTGCTGTTCGGCTGTATCGCGGCGATATTTGCCGCGGTGGGCTACTGGAACATCAGTCCGGAACGCTTCCTCGACAAGCCACCGGTGACGTCGGTCGAAACGCCTATCGACTGGTATGCAACCAACACGCACACCCTGCAATACCTGCCGGACGGCAAAGTGCAGTATGAAATGACCTCCGACAAGGCCGAGCACGTCAAGGCTACCGATGTCACCCTGGTCACAAAGCCGGACCTGAACATGTATCGCGGCACCGACTTCCCTTGGCACGTGACCAGCGAACGCGGCGAAGTGAACTCGGGCGGTACCGAAGTTGAACTGATCGATTCGGTACGCGTACAGCGCACCGATGAGAAAAAACGCGGCACTCTGATCACCAGCACCCGCATGACCGTGTTCCCGCAGCAAGAATATGCGCAGACCGAGCAACCCGTTAGAATCGAGGGTGCTGGCGGTGTATCGACTGGCGTCGGAATGAAAGCGTACCTGAAGGAAAGCAGGATACACCTGCAATCGAACGTAAGAGGACAGTATGAGGCTCGTTAAAACCCTCCCTATTTTGCTCAGTCTGGGCGCAGCACTGGGAAGCGTGAGCGCCTGGGCTCTGCCGAACGATCAGCAGCAACCTATCCGCATTCAGGCCGACGACGCCCAACTGGATGACAAGAACGGCATCGCCACCTACAAAGGTGATGTGATCATCACCCAAGGCTCGATGATCGTTAAAGGCAACACGGTGACCATCACCCGTACGCCGGCTGGCGATATCGATGTCGTGACGTCGGTGGGCAACCTCGCCTACTTCGAACAGTTGCAGACTCAAGGTGATGCCAAGCCTGTACAGGGCTGGGGCGTAACGATCCAGTACCACGCCGCGCAAAACCGCGTTGTACTGATCGACAAGGCCAAGGTTGTCGACAAGGACAACAACACGACGCAAGGCGAGAAAATCGTCTATGACACCGTGAAGAAACTGGCCAGCGCCGGTCGCGCTACCGGCAGCAAGGTTACCGAGGCGCGTCCGCGCATCGACATGGTGATCCAGCCGAAGAAGAAAACCGACGAGAAAACCCAGTAATGGCAACTCTGAAAGCTCAGCACCTGGCCAAGGCCTATAAAAGCCGCCAGGTCGTGCGTGATGTCAGCCTGTCGATCGACAGCGGCCAGATCGTCGGCCTGCTCGGCCCGAACGGCGCCGGCAAGACGACCTGCTTCTACATGATCGTCGGCCTGGTACAGGCCGATCAGGGTCGCGTGCTGATCGATGATCTGGACGTCAGCCACCAGCCGATGCACGGTCGTGCCAAGGCCGGTATCGGCTATCTGCCGCAAGAAGCGTCGATCTTCCGCAAACTGTCGGTGGCCGACAACATCATGGCCATCCTCGAGACCCGCCAGGAGCTCGACAAGGCCGGCCGTCGC
The DNA here is from genome assembly GCF_949767675.1 of Pseudomonas sp. IT-P395. Classification (NCBI taxonomy): domain Bacteria; kingdom Pseudomonadati; phylum Pseudomonadota; class Gammaproteobacteria; order Pseudomonadales; family Pseudomonadaceae; genus Pseudomonas; species Pseudomonas sp. IT-P395. The sequence goes on along the minus strand of NZ_CATKPW010000013.1, from coordinate 57,684 downwards.
AAAGAGCTGGAAAGCCTGCTGCAGGAATTCCACATCAGTCACATCCGCGACAACCTCGGCATGAGCCTGTCCGGTGGTGAACGCCGCCGTGTGGAAATCGCTCGCGCGCTGGCAACGGCACCGAAATTCATCCTGCTCGACGAACCGTTCGCCGGTGTCGACCCGATTTCGGTCGGCGACATCAAGCAGATCATCCACCACCTCAAGGCCAAGGGCATTGGTGTACTGATCACCGACCACAACGTCCGTGAGACGCTGGACATCTGCGAAACCGCTTACATCGTCAACGACGGTCAGTTGATTGCCGAGGGCGATGCAGAAACCATCCTGGCCAACGATCTGGTCAAGGAAGTGTATCTGGGCCACGAGTTCCGCCTGTAAGCGCAACAGTGCCCGGTGCGCCGCCCGGGCGCTGTATCGATTCAAGCAGGATTTAATACGCTTTAATTGTTACAGCGCTCTAGGCAAACACTTCAGTTTCAGGCATATAATTTGCTTAAGTTTGGCGCTTCGGCGCCCTGTAGTGGATGGCGCATAGCGCCGGCGAATAAGGTGTTAAGCCCCTGCCATGAAACCATCGCTAGTCTTGAGAATGGGCCAGCAGCTGACGATGACACCGCAGCTGCAACAGGCCATCCGTCTGCTCCAATTGTCGACCCTGGATCTGCAACAGGAAATCCAGGAGGCTCTGGAATCCAATCCGATGCTCGAACGCCAGGAAGAAGGCGACGACTTCGACAATTCCGACCCCATGGCCGACAACGCCGAACAGAAGCCCGCCACCGAAATCCAGGAACCGTCCTATCAGGAAACTGCCCCGACGGTGGACAACCTCGAGGAGGGCGAATGGAACGAGCGCATCCCCAACGAGCTTCCGGTCGACACCGCCTGGGAAGACGTCTACCAGACCAGTGCCAGCAGCCTGCCGAGCAGCGACGATGACGAGTGGGACTTCACCACACGCACCTCCGTCGGCGAGAGCCTGCAAAGCCATCTGCTGTGGCAACTGAACCTTGCACCGATGTCCGACACCGATCGCCTGATCGCCGTCACCCTGATCGATTGCATCAACAATCAGGGCTACCTGGATGAAACCCTCGAAGAGATCCTCGAGGCGTTCGATCCGGAACTGGACATCGAACTGGACGAAATCGAAGCCGTCCTGCACCGCATTCAACAATTTGAACCAGCCGGCATCGGCGCCCGCAACCTCGGCGAATGCCTGCTGCTGCAATTGCGCCAGCTGCCAGCCAAGACGCCTTGGCTGGCTGAAGCCAAGCGTCTGGTCAGCGATTACATCGACCTGCTCGGCGGCCGCGACTACAGCCAGTTGATGCGTCGCATGAAGCTCAAGGAAGACGAACTGCGTCAGGTCATCGAACTGGTGCAGAGCCTGAATCCGCGCCCAGGCTCGCAAATCGAGTCGACTGAAGCCGAATATGTTGTCCCTGACGTTATCGTGCGCAAGGACAACGAGCGCTGGCTGGTCGAGCTCAATCAGGAGTCGGTGCCACGCCTGCGCGTCAATGCCCAGTACGCCGGTTTCGTGCGTCGCGCCGACACCAGCGCCGACAACACCTTCATGCGCAATCAGTTGCAGGAAGCCCGCTGGTTCATCAAGAGCCTGCAGAGCCGCAACGAAACCCTGATGAAAGTTGCCACCCAGATCGTCGAGCATCAGCGCGGTTTTCTGGAGTACGGCGACGAAGCCATGAAGCCGCTGGTCCTGCATGACATCGCCGAAGCGGTCGGCATGCACGAATCAACGATTTCACGGGTGACCACACAGAAATTCATGCATACCCCGCGCGGTATTTATGAGTTGAAATACTTTTTCTCCAGCCACGTCAGCACCTCCGAAGGCGGCGAATGCTCGTCCACAGCGATCCGCGCGATCATCAAAAAACTGGTTGCAGCGGAAAATCAGAAAAAGCCGTTGAGTGACAGCAAGATCGCTGGTTTACTGGAGGCACAAGGCATTCAGGTGGCTCGCCGCACCGTCGCCAAGTACCGCGAATCCCTCGGGATCGCGCCTTCGAGCGAACGCAAGCGGTTGATGTAAGCCACGTTACAGCGTTCCAGTGGCAGGCTTTTCGGCCTGCCGCTTTATGCACTGGCAACGAAGGAGAAGCTGTATGCAAGTCAACATCAGTGGACACCAACTGGAAGTGACCCAACCTCTGCGTTCCTACATCGAGGAAAAACTCCAACGACTGGAGCGACATTTCGACAAGATCACCAACGTGCAAGTCACGATGTGCGTCGAAAAGCTGAAGCAGAAAATTGAAGCCACCTTGCATATACCCGGCAGCGAAGTGGTCGCTAACGCAGAAGATACTGATATGTATGCTGCGATCGACTCACTGACCGACAAGCTGGATCGCCAACTCAAAAAGCATAAGGAAAAGACCCAGAGCCTCCTTCAGGGCGCTACCGGTCGTTAACATCCCTAATCCATGATCCGACTTGAAACCATCCTGACCCCCGGCCGTTCCCTCGTGAACGTGCCGGGCGGCAGTAAAAAGAAAGCCCTCGAACAAATTGCCAACCTGATCGCCCGCGAAGTGCCGGATCTGGAGATGCAAGATGTCTTCGAGGCGTTGATTGCCCGTGAAAAACTCGGCTCCACCGGTTTTGGTAACGGCATCGCCATTCCTCACTGCCGTCTCAAGGGTTGCCAGTCGCCTATCAGCGCCTTGATGCACCTTGATACGCCAATCGATTTCGACGCCATTGATGGCGCTCCGGTTGACCTGCTGTTCGTACTGCTGGTCCCGGAAGCCGCCACCGATGCGCACCTGGAGTTGCTGCGTCAGATCGCCAGCATGCTCGACCGCAAGGACGTGCGCGATAAACTGCGCAGCGCCGCGAGCAACGAAGCCTTGTATCAGGTTGTCCTGGACGAGCAGAACGGGCATTAATCATGCGCTTGATCATCGTCAGCGGCCGTTCCGGCTCGGGTAAAAGTACGGCTCTGGATGTCCTTGAGGACAACGGCTATTACTGCATCGACAACCTTCCTGCAGGCTTGCTGCCGGAACTGGCCGAACGCGCGCTGATTCACACTGAGCTGGCGCAACCGCTGGTGGCCGTGTCCATCGATGCGCGCAACCTGCCGAGCCACCTGACGCGCTTTCCGGAGCTGCTTGAAGATGTCCGGGGAAAGCACATCCAGTGCGACGTTCTGTATCTGGACGCCGACGAAGAAACCCTGCTCAAGCGTTTCTCCGAGACTCGCCGTCGCCATCCACTGAGCAACGCCAACCGCTCGCTGGCCGAGGCGATCCAGGATGAAACCGCCCTGCTCGGCCCGATTGCCGACCTCGCGGACCTGAAGATCAACACCACCAATCTGAACCTGTATCAGCTGCGCGACAGCATCAAGCTGCGCCTGCTGAACCAGCCGGAGCCGGGGACCGCATTTCTGGTCGAGTCCTTCGGCTTCAAGCGCGGCATGCCGGTCGACGCGGATCTGGTATTCGATGTGCGCTGCCTGCCCAATCCGTACTGGAAGCCGGAACTGCGCGCGCAATCAGGTCTCGATGCGCCGGTGGCTGAGTACCTCGCGGCGCAGCCAGAGGTCGAAGAAATGTTCCAGGACATTTTCACTTACCTGCACAAGTGGCTGCCGCGCTTCGCTGCGAGCAACCGCGCCTACGTCACCATTGCCATTGGCTGCACCGGCGGGCATCACCGCTCCGTCTACCTGACCGAACGCCTGGGTCAGGCCCTGCAGAAAACCCTGAAGAACGTCCAGGTTCGCCACCGCGACCTCACTTAAAGGATTCACACCGCGATGCCTGCTCTGGAAATCGAAATCATCAACAAGCTGGGCCTGCATGCCCGCGCATCGGCCAAGTTTGTTGGAGTGGCCGGGCAGTATCCGGATTGCACGATCAGAGTGGGTCGTACACCAGAGACCACGATTGATGGCAAAAGCATCATGGCGATGATGATGCTGGCGGCTGGCAAGGGCACCAAAATCTATCTGAGTACTGAAGGGCATCAGGAACAGGAAGCCCTGGATGCGCTGGTGGCGTTGATCAACAACTACTTCGACGAAGGCGGCTGACAGCCAAAGTCAAAAGATCGCAGCCTGCGATCTTTTGCTCTGCTTCAACCCAACGCCGTATCCATCACCATCATCAGACAAAACCCGATCAGCAAACCAAGACTGGCCAGCTTGTCATGACCATTGCGTCGCGACTCGGGAATCACTTCGTGAGTCACTACCAGCAACATCGCCCCTGCCGCGAGCGCCAGACCTAACGGCAACAACACCTGCGCCAGACTGACCAGCCAGGCACACAACAGTGCAAACACCGGTTCAACCAGACCAGACGCCGCGCCGATCAGAAACGCCTTGACCCGCGACATCCCCGCCCCGGCCAGCACCAAGGCAATCACCAGACCTTCCGGTACATCCTGCAAAGCGATGCCCATGGCCAGACTGTCCGCATCCGGCATGCCGCCGCCGGCGGAAACGCCGACGGCCATACCTTCCGGTATGTTATGGGCAATGATGGCGAACACGAACAGCCAGATACGCGGCGCAATTACCGGATGCTCAGGTGTGCCGACCAACATTTCCGGCGAAGCTCCGGATAACTGACGATCAACCAAATACAGACCGAATGCACCGAGCATGATGCCGAAGCAAATCAGGCCGCTGGATGACCAAGGTGTCAGACCCAGATTTTCGGCGGCGGCAATGCCCGGCACGATCAGCGAAAACGCCGTCGCCGCCAGCATCACCCCCGCGCCAAATCCCAGCAAGGTGTCACTGAGTGCCTGCGGCATGCGCCGAATCACCAGCACCGGAACAGCGCCAAGCGCCGTGCCGAGGGCGCAGATCGCGCCGCCCTGAAGCGCCCGTGACAGTCTCGGTTCCAGATTCAGCCATTCCAGTCCGTGGGCAACCAGCAAGGTCATGCCCGCCAACAGCAATAGCGAGCCCACTGCGTAGCGAAACATACGCCCACTTCCGATCGCCAGTGTTTCAGTGCCCATAGTCAGCCTTGGATTGTTTTTATAAAAGACTTAAACCAGTGCGGCGTGATAGCGCGCAGCAACTTCAGGCCAATTGATCACGTTGTAGAACGCGCTGATGTATTCCGGACGACGGTTCTGATAACGCAGGTAATAGGCGTGCTCCCACACGTCGAGACCGAGAATCGGCGTGTTGCCGTTCATCAGCGGACTGTCCTGATTGCCGCTGCTCTCCACGATCAGCTTTTTCTCGGGCGTCACACTGAGCCAGGCCCAGCCGCTGCCGAATCGGGTCAGTGCGGCTTTGGTGAAGGCTTCCTTGAAGCTGTCGAGACCACCCAGTTGCTCATCAATCGCCTTGGCCAGCGCGCCATCCGGTTTACCGCCGCCGCTCGGCACCATCACTTCCCAGAACAGCGAGTGGTTGGCGTGACCGCCGCCCTGATTGATCACGGCCGCACGGAGTTTTTCCGGCAGATCCTTAACGCTGGCGACCAGTTTTTCTACCGGCCACTCAGCGTATTCAGTGCCTTCTACTGCGGCGTTGAGGTTGTTGATGTAGGTCTGGTGATGCTTGGTGTAGTGAATCTCCATGGTCTGCGCATCGATATGCGGTTCGAGGGCGTCGTAGGCGTAAGGCAAGGCAGGCAAGGTAAAAGCCATTTCAATGGACTCCATGGTGATGTGGGACAGGCGCGCGGCGCGCATTGCCGGTATCCGGGTGCAGCAGGCGCTGGGTGCGCGGGTATTCGCCGTGTTCACTGATGAAATTCAGCAGCTCGACGTAGGTCTTGCTGCTCTGGCGCAGCGCCGCTTCACGTAATGCAAGGCGCTGACGTTCGTCCTGCATGGTCTGCAACAGCCGTTGGTGGATGGCGCAGAGGTATTCGGCACTCTCCTCCGGCTGGTTCAGGCGCAAGTGCAGATCCGCCAGGTTGTGATGGGAGATGACGCAGGCCGCCACCGCTTCGTCGGCATCGGCCCAGCGTTCGAACAACACTTGCGCCAGGGCCAGGGCTTGCAGATAAGCCTCACGGGCGTCGATCAATTCGCCCAGCATGAAGCAGCGATTGGCCCGTTCGATCGTGCGTTTCCAGTGCTCCATGGTGAGCCTCCTCCAAAGCGGTTGCAGGGTTTACACGCCGCCGGCGGTGAGTTTCTCGGGGTTGAGCAACTGTTCCAGTTGGCTGCGCGACAGGTCGGTGTGTTCCAGTGCGACGTCGATCACCGCGCGGCCTTCCTTGTAGGCCTGCTTGGCGATCTCGGCGGCTTTCTGGTAACCGATAATCGGGTTGAGCGCGGTGACCAGAATCGGGTTGCGTGATAGCGCCTCTTTCAGGCGCGACTCGTTGACCTTGAAGCTGGCAATGGCCTTGTCGCCGAGCAGACGGCTGGAGTTGGCCAGCAGTTCGATGCTGCTCAACAGGTTTTGCGCGATGATCGGCAGCATCACGTTGAGTTCGAAATTGCCCGACTGGCCGGCGACAGTGATCACCGAATCGTTACCGATGACTTGCGCGGCGACCATGGCGGTGGCTTCCGGGATCACCGGATTGACCTTGCCCGGCATGATCGACGAGCCCGGTTGCAGGGCTTCCAGTTCGATTTCGCCGAGGCCGGCGAGCGGGCCGGAATTCATCCAGCGCAGGTCGTTGGCGATTTTCATCAACGACACAGCGGTGGCTTTTAGCTGACCGGAGACGGCGACGGCGGTGTCCTGCGAGCCAATCAGCGCGAACAGATCCTTGCCCGGGGTGAATTGCACGTCGGTCAGTTGGCTGAGCTGACGACTGAAACGCGCGGCGAACTCAGGATGTGCGTTGATCCCGGTGCCGACCGCCGTGCCACCCTGCGCCAGGGATTGCAGGCTTGGCAGCAAATCCTGCAGGTGAGCGATGTTGGCTTTGATTTGCTGCGCCCAGCCGTTGAGCACCTGGCTCATGCGCACCGGCATGGCGTCCATCAAATGCGTGCGGCCGGTTTTGACGTGATGATGCACTTGCCCGGCTTTGCGCTCGATCACTTGCACCAAGTGCAGCAGCGCCGGCAGCAATTGTTCGTGCAGGGCCAGCGCGGCGCTGACGTGGATGGTGGTCGGGATGATGTCGTTGCTGCTCTGGCCGCAGTTGACGTGATCATTGGCATTCACCGGCTCATCGAGCAGGCGACTGGCGAGAGTGGCAATCACTTCATTGGCGTTCATGTTGGAACTGGTGCCGGAACCGGTCTGGAAGATATCCACCGGGAAATGCTGCATGAAATCGCCTTCGAGCAGGCCTTGCGCGGCGTCGCTGATGGCTTTGCCCTGAGCGGCAGTGATCTGGTTGAGTTCGACGTTGGCGCGCGCGGCGGCGGCTTTGGCGAGGATCAGTGCGCGAATGAATTGCGTCGGCATCGGTTTGCCGCTGATCGGGAAGTTATCCACTGCGCGCTGGGTTTGCGCGCCGTAGAGAGCGTCCACCGGCACCTGCAGTTCGCCCATGCTGTCGCGCTCAATACGTGTCTTGGTCATCTGAAAATCCTTGCACCAGTTCAATAAGAGGAATCGAGGGAAGCAGTTCGCAAGTGGCGAGCTGCCAGGTATAGCGTTGCCAACGTTTGAGCCGGCATTTGCACAGGGACAGGCGTTCCATTTCACGCAATGGGCGCCAGGCTTGATCGAGACAGAGGCTACGCCAGTGCCACGGCAAGGCGATGTCGGTGGCCGTGTCGAGCAGAAGGCGGAAGGAGGTTTCAGCGATGGTCCAGGGAGAAGTGGCCGTACAACAGGCCAGATACCGGCCTTCGGCCAAGTAATGTTCGATCACGCGCGGCTCGTCAGGATCCATAGCGCAACGGATCTGGCGACTCATCCAGCGCCAGCTTTCGAGATACGGCTGCTCGTGCAAGGCAGAACTCATGATCCGGGGCTCATCCGATAATGAGATTTATTATTAGATGATAATGAGAACCAAAACAAGAGCTCCGATTTACGCAGAGTTTATTGTGGGAGCGAGCCTGCTCGCGAAGGCGTCCCGTCAGTCACCGCTGCGGTCGGCTGTTAAATCGCTTTCGCGAGCAGGCTCGCTCCCACAAATTTTTGTGTGGAGCCAATAAAAAAGGCGCGCCACCCGATGGGGTGGCGCGCCTTTTTAGTTCTGACGAATGAGGTTTAGCTGCCCGCCACCGTCATCCGCTCGATCAACACAGAGCCGGTGCGGATGTTGCTACGCAGTTCCAGGTCATTACCCACCGCAACGATCTGCTTGAACATGTCGCGCATGTTGCCGGCGATCGTCACCTCCTGCACGGCGAACTGGATTTCGCCGTTTTCAACCCAGAAGCCTGCCGCCCCGCGCGAATAGTCGCCGGTGACCATGTTCAGGCCATGGCCCATCAATTCAGTAACCAACAAGCCACGCCCCATACGCTTCAGCAGCGCCGCCTGGTCTTCATCACCATGGGTAACGAACAGGTTATGCACCCCACCAGCGTTCGCCGTGCTTGGCATGCCGAGTTTGCGCCCGGAGTACGTGCCGAGGATGTACGACACCAACTCGCCCTTTTCGACGAACGGTTTGGCATACGTCGCCAGACCATCACCGTCGTACGAAGCACTGCCCATTGCGCGCATCAGGTGCGGACGCTCGTCGATGGTCAGCCACTCCGGAAACAACTTCTGCCCCAGGGTGCCTTCAAGGAACGACGACTTGCGATACAGACTGCCGCCCGACACCGCCGAGAGGAAACTGCCGAACAAACCGCCCGCCAGCTCTGCGGAAAACAGCACCGGCACCTCGCACGTCGGTACCGGGCGCGCGCCCAAGCGGCTCGCCGCCCGTTGCGCGGCACGCTGGCCGATGCTCACCGGATCGGCCAGAAGACTGCCCTGACGGTTCACGTCGTACCAGTAATCACGCTGCATCTGGCCGTCGGCCTCAGCGATCATCACGCAGCTCAGGCTGTGTCGGGTCGACGCATAACCGCCGATAAAGCCGTGGCTGTTGCCGTAAACGCGGCAGCCCTGATGGGTGCTCAGGGTAGTGCCGTCTGCGTTCTTGATCCGCGCATCGGCGTCGAAGGCCGCTGCTTCACAGAGCAGGGCCTTCTCGATGGCCTGCTCCGGAGTGATGTCCCATTCGTGGAACAAATCGAAATCGTGCTGCTCCTTGGCCATCAACGCCGCATCGGCGAGACCCGAGGCTTCGTCTTCGGAGGTGTGTTTGGCGATGGCCAGTGCCGCTGCGACGGTCTCGCGAATCGCATCCGGGCCGGTTGCCGAGGTGCTGGCCGAGCCTTTGCGCTGGCCCACGTACAGCGTGATGCCAAAGCCCTGATCGCGGTTGAATTCAACGGTTTCGACTTCGCGCTGGCGCACCGACGTCGACAGGCCCTGCTCCAGCGACACCGCTACTTCACAGGCACTGGCGCCCTGACGCTTGGCTTCGGCGATGATCTGCTCGACTTGTTCTTGCAGTGCCGGCAATGCCTGCGGGCCGACGCTTTCAACTGCACTCATGCTCATCTCCACTCAAATTCTGCTTTCGGCTGGGGTCATCGAGCGACCGGGCCGGACAAGCGGCCCCCGACTGGTTATCATGGCGGCGTTTCTTTGCGGACTGCCACCATGGTTGATTCTTACGACGACTCCCTCGATACGGGAGAAAAAAGCAAATCTCAGGTCAAACGCGAGCTGCATGCTCTGGTTGACCTCGGCGAGCGCCTGACAACACTCAAGCCAGACTTGATCGCAAAACTGCCGCTGACCGACGCTATGCGCCGGGCTCTGGCCGATGCGCCCAAGCACACCGCGAACATCGCGCGTAAACGGCACTTGCAGTTCATCGGCAAACTGATGCGCGATCAGGACACTGACGCGATTCTGACCTTGCTCGATCAACTCGATGCCTCGACTCGTCAGTACAACGAGCGTTTCCATAACCTGGAACGCTGGCGTGATCGCCTGATTGCAGGCGACGATGCCGTGCTGGAGAAATTCGTCGTCGAGTACCCGGACGCCGATCGCCAGCAACTGCGTTCCCTGATCCGTCAGGCTCAGCATGAGGTTGCGCAAAACAAACCTCCTGCTTCCAGCCGCAAGATCTTCAAGTACATCCGTGAGCTGGACGAGACTCAACGCGGCCTGCGTTGATATTCGCCACCGGGTGGCCGCCCTGCGCGCCACCCGAAGCTCCACCTCTTCTTATGCGCCCGTGCCACCCACGGTGATCGCATCGATTTTCAGCGTCGGCTGACCCACACCTACCGGCACCGATTGCCCGTCCTTGCCGCACGTGCCCACACCGCTGTCCAGCGCCAGATCGTTACCGACCATCGACACCCGGCTCATCGCCTCGGGGCCGTTGCCGATCAACGTCGCGCCTTTGACTGGCGCGGTGATCTTGCCGTCTTCGATCAGGTACGCCTCGCTGGTGGAGAACACGAACTTGCCGCTGGTGATGTCGACCTGACCACCGCCAAGGTTGGCGCAGTAGATGCCCTTCTTCACAGAGGCGATGATTTCTGCCGGATCGCTTTCGCCGCCGAGCATGTACGTGTTGGTCATGCGCGGCATCGGCAGATGCGCATAGGACTCCCGACGACCGTTACCGGTGCGAGCAACGCCCATCAGGCGCGCATTGAGTTTGTCCTGCATGTAGCCTTTCAGTACGCCATTTTCGATCAGCGTGGTGCACTCGGTCGGCGTGCCTTCGTCGTCGACGCTCAGCGAACCGCGACGGCCGCTCAAGGTGCCGTCATCGACGATGGTGCAAAGCTTCGAGGCAACCATTTCACCCATGCGACCGCTGTACGCCGAGCTGCCCTTGCGGTTGAAGTCACCCTCCAGACCGTGGCCGACCGCTTCGTGCAGCAGCACGCCAGACCAGCCCGAACCCAACACAACCGGCAACGTACCGGCCGGCGCCGGAATCGCTTCCAGATTTACCAGCGCCTGGCGCAGCGCTTCACGGGCATAGCCCATGGCGCGGTCTTCGGCGAGGAAATAACGATAGTCGGTACGCCCGCCGCCGCCATGCCCGCCGCGCTCGCGACGACCATTCTGTTCAACGATGACGCTGACGTTGAAACGCACCAGTGGCCGCACATCCGCCGCCAGGCCGCCGTCGGTGGATGCCACCAGAATGCGTTCCCAGACACCGGCCATGCTGACGCTGACTTGCTGGATACGCGGGTCGAGGGCACGGGTAGCCACATCGATGCGCTTGAGCAGCTCGACTTTCTCGGCACGAGTCAGCACTTCCAACGGGTTATCCGGCGCGTATAACTGTGCGACATCCTGCGTGGTGAACGCCTGCACCGTGCCGTTCTGCCCGGCCCGGGAGATCGAACGCGCGGCACGGGCCGCTGCGCCGAGCGCTTCGAGGGTGATCGCGTTGCTGTAGGCAAAACCGGTTTTCTCACCGGACTGCGCACGCACGCCCACACCCTGGTCTAGGTTGAAGCTGCCTTCCTTGACGATGCCGTCTTCCAGCGCCCACGACTCGGAGATCTGGCCCTGGAAATACAGGTCGGCCGCATCGATACCAGGACCGGCCAGATCACCGAGCACGCCTTGCAGGCTCTCGATCGTCACGCCACCGGGCGCCAACAGGTGATCACTGACTGAGGACAACAACTCGCTCATAGGTTTACGCCTTAAATTCGTGTTCTGAAGCAGGCCGCTGTGCGCCCTGCGAGAAAAACCGCCGATGGCTCACCACCGGCATTCGCGCCCTGATGGACGCTTGTTCAATACTGTCGCGTTCGGCCAACAACACCGCTTCGCCTTGATCCTGACTCGCCAGCACGCGCCCCCACGGATCGATAATCGCCGCATGACCGAAGGTTTCTCGCGGTCCTGGATGGCTCCCGCCCTGCGCTGCGGCCAGCACATAACACTGGGTCTCGATGGCCCGGGCGCGAATCAGCACATCCCAATGCGCTGCTCCGGTTACCGCAGTAAAGGCCGACGGTGCGGTAATCAACTCGGCACCGGCGGCGCGCAACTCGCTGTAAAGCTCGGGAAAGCGCAAGTCGTAACACACGGTCAGACCAAGTCGGCCTACCGGCGTGTCGGCAACCACCACGCCACTGCCATAAGCATAGTCATCGGATTCGCGGTAACGGCCGCGATTGTCCGCCACATCGACGTCGAACAGATGCAACTTGTCATAGCGTGCAACGATTTCACCCTGATCATCGACCAGCAGCGAGCAGGCATTGGCCTTGGCCGTCGGTTGATCCACCGGCGGCAACGGCAAGGTGCCGGCCACTATCCATAACTTGAGGTCGCGGGCGGTCTGTTTCAACCATGGCAGGATCGGTCCTTCGCCCAATGCTTCGGCGCGGCCGATGTCAGCGATGTCGCGACGGCCCATGGCGGCGAAGTTTTCCGGCAGCACCGCCAGCTTCGCGCCGCCAGCAGCAGCCTGTTCGAGCAGGCGTCGGGCCTGAGCCAGATTGGCCAGCACGTCGCTTTGGCTGACCATTTGAATTACCGCTAAAGACATGGCCGCTCCTCGGAATCTGCACATAAATCTGTAGGAGCTGCCGCAGGCTGCGATCTTTTGATCTGACTCTTAAAACAAAAGATCGCAGCCTTCGGCAGCTCCTACCAAGGCGTAGTGTCTGCTAGTTAAAAAGGCTTGTCGAAGGTGATTTTCGGCTCTTTCCAAGGGCCTTTGACGGTGTACTTCACACTGGCGAAGCGCGCCACGCGATCACCGATCAACTTGTCGATAAGGAACAATGCACCGCCAACCGCTGGTGCGCCAACGATCAGCGCAGCAATCGGCAGGTTGTTGGTCACCGGCAAGGTCACCAGCAACTTGGCGTCAACCTTGTCGCCGACCAGATCCAGCGTACCGTCCAGCTCAAGGTTGCTGGAAGGACCGGTCAGGCGAATCGGCTCGCGGGTGACATACACACCGTTGTTTGCCACCAGCAAACCTTTGACCCGGTCGTAGCTCAAGCCTTTGCCGAACAGATCAGAGAAATCCAGACGCAAACGCCGGCCGATAGAGTTGAAGTTGAGCAGGCCGAACACCCGCAACGCCTGCGCGCCGCCCTCCACTTCAACGAACTGGCCTTTGTTCAGCGACGCATCGAGTGTGCCGGAGAAACGCTTGGTCGCCAGCCACGCCGGCGAGCCCGGCCAACGGCCATCGACGTCCATGTGGAATTCTTCGCTGGTTACGCTCGGGGCAAAGCCCCAGCCCTTGAGGACGTCGGCGAGGTTCTTGCCACCAATGCGACCTTTGAACCAACTGTTGGTCGCACCCGGCGCACCTTCCCAGCCACCATTGCCCTGCAACAGGATGCCTTTTAGACCCATGTCGAGGTTGTTCAGGGCGATGCCTTTGGCGGTCGGACGCACCTTGAGCGACCAGCCGCCGACCAGATCCGGGCCGAGGAACAGTTGATTGATGGTGATATCCAGTGCCGGAATCTTCGTCGGATCGACAGAGACCAAAGGGTCCGGCGAATTCTCGTCAGCCTGCACCGTCGGGTCCGGCGCCGGCAGTTTCACGTATTGCAGATTGACCGCGATCGGCACGCCCTTGGCGTCCGGCAGACTGGCCGAGCCTTTCGCCTGCTGGCTGTCGAGCGCCAGATTCCACGCGCCCGGCTTGCGGTTGAGCTGTACCGACGCCTGATCCAGCGTGGTCCCGAATGCGGTGAGCTTGCCGACCTTGAAATCAGCACTGTTGAGTAATTGCTTGGCGCTGCCGCCCGGATCCTGCCCGGCATATTTGTTGACCAGGTCCTGCCACGGTGCGACGTCCAGTTCCGAGAGCACACCGCGAATCCGCAATCCCTTGGCGCCCGGCAGCACTGCTTCGCCGGCACCGAGGAACAGCTCGCCACGGCCCTCGGCGAAATTGGTCGGCGGTGCCGCAAAGGTGAAGTTGGCCAATTGGTCGTAATTGACCCAATAACGCCGTTCCTGCCCCTGCAATGTCATGCGGAACACGGTATCGCGCCCGACATCCGCCGTCATGCCGAACGGTGCCGGCAGATCCACGGCAACGCCTTTGAGATTGGAGCTGACCATCAACTGACTGTCGGCGCCATCCAGATTCAACTGCAGTTGATACGGAATCACCCCCGACACTGGCAATGGCTGCGTGACACCCAACCAGTCGGTGAGTTTCTTCACTTCGACCTGCCCGGATGCCGCCACCCGAGTCTTGAGCTTGCCGGGACTGCCATCGGCGAAGATCTGCGCAGTCACCGGTTTGTCGAATGCGCGCGCGGCGATGTTCTGCCCGCTCAGCCCTTTGGCGCTGTCAAAGCGGAAATCGCCCTTGAGCTGAGTCAGCTCCAGCTTCGGCTCAGCCAGCTTCAGGCGCCCATTGGCGGTTTTGAAGTCGACGAGGATTTTCGGCTGGTCGCCACCCTTGTCCAGCGGGATATCGAGCTTGAGCTTGCCTTGCAGATCCCCGGCCCCTTCCCAACCGGCAAAGGTTTCACCTGTGCCGATCGGTGCGTCCTGAAGAATTTTCAGTCCATCACCGAGGCCGCCGGCAAAGCCGCCATCGAGATACATGTGCGTGTGTTGTCCAGCCGGCACATGCGGGATATTGACGAACACATCGCTGACCTGAGTGTCGAGCAACTGCCCCTTGTCAGCCCAGATCCGCACGCCACTGTCTTCGATGAACACGTCACCACTGACCTTGCTCACGTGCGGCCAGCCCGGCTGGAAGGCCAGTTCAGCGTCATGCACTTTGAAGAACAGACTGATGCTGCGGTCGGCCTCACCGGCATTCTTGCTCAGCGAGCCCTGATATTGGAAGAAACCCTGGTCGACTGCACCTTTGAGGATTGCTGTACGCAGCCACTCGTCGAGCGCCGGGCTCAAGACTTCGGGCAGGTATTTGGCCGTGTAGCGACCATCGCCCTCGACCAGACCGACCCGCAGGTCCATGTAGTCTTCCTGGCTATGGTCGAAATGCAGGCGAATCAGGAAGTCGCCGGCAATCTTGCCCTCTTCGCCGAGCACCTTCAGGTACGGAGCGATCAGGGTGAAACCGTCTTTATCGAGTTTCCAGGTCAGACGGGCGTTGGCCTGAAGGTACTGCCATGGCTTGGCGAAAATCGGGTCGAGGTGCAGGACAAAATCCTTGCTGTCCATGCGCAGTTCGCCACCGTCGAGGTTGCCGCTGAGGCTGCCGCTGACATTTCGTGCCGCCGGCGCGCCGTGATAGGCGTCGAAACCGACGTTATCCAGGTTGGTGGCGAAACTGAATTTGTTGCCGTCGGTAGCGTTGGGGCGAAAATCCAGCAACACATTGCGCAGACCACCGGTGACTTTCAAATGATCAACGGCCGTGGCGAAACCTTGTGGTAACGGCCCCAACGCATTCAGCAGTGGCGTGATCGGGGTCAGATCGAGACGATCCGCCTGCAAGTGCCAGAGCTCGTCCACCTTGTCGGTCGCGCGCGTCTGCTTCAGCTGTACATGCGACTCCCAACGTTTTTCAGCGAAATTCATCGCCAGCGAATCGAGGGTGAGAGTCGCGCCCTCGGCACTGTTCTCGTAGTAGGCATTCAGCGCCAGATTATTGATCTGGATCGGCTTGCGATCGGCATAGGCGCCGGTCAGTTGCGGCGCGTTCAAACGGAGCGCTGCACTTTGCAGCGTGCCCTTGGCCCAATTGACCCAGAGCTCACCGCCGGCCTTGATCTCGGAAAAATTCCATTGTTGGGTCAGACGCTCCGGCAGCCACTTCGACCAATCGCTCTGCGGCAGGCTGGCGTAACCCTCCACCACACTGTCCTGCCATTGATCAGGACGAATTCGCGTACGCAGGCTCAGCGCAACGGGCTGGCCGTCCGGCAGGGTCAGACGGGCATCGAGCCGTTGGCGGCTAGCGCCGGTTTTCAGATTGAGGCCGACATAGGTGAGCGTCAGCGGCGCGTGATCCAGCGGCTGCAAGGTCACCTGACTGTCGAGCACCGACAGTTGTTGAATCATCTGCGAGCGATTGAACAACTGCTGCGGATCGAGCGGCTGATCGTTCTGCACCGGCAAGCCTTCCAGTGCCCAACTGCCGTCTTCGGCCTCTTTCAGGCTGATCTTCAGACCATTGAGTTCCAGGTGGGCAATGCGCACCTCGCGAGCCAACAGACTGGCCCACAAATCCGGCACTACCCGCACGTGATCAAGACGCAATGCATTGGTACCGGCCCCGACCATCACGTCATGAGCCAGCAGGATCGGCGCAAAACCGCTCCAGTTCCCTTCCAGTTCACCAATCTGCAACGGCATGCCAAGGGCGGCGCTGGCCTTGTCCTCGATGTCGGCGCGATATTCGGCCACCAGCGGGGTCAGCTCACGGCCAAGACTGACGTACAACGCCATCAACACCAGAACCAACGCGCACAGGCCCAGCCCCCAGCGGGTGAGTGCGGCCAGAATGCGTGTCAGACGCTCCATGTCAGATGGCTCCCATGGCAAAAATACTGCGAAAAGCTGAGGCCAGCCGCGGTGGAATAAACGTGACGCAGGGGATCAGAGCAACACCACGTCATATTGTTCCTGGGAATACATGGTTTCCACCTGGAAGCGTATGGTGCGCCCGATAAACCCTTCAAGTTCAGCGACGTTACCGGATTCTTCGTCAAGCAGGCGATCGACCACTTTCTGGTTCGCCAGCACCCGATAACCCTCGGCCTGATAGGCCCGCGCTTCACGGAGGATCTCGCGGAAAATCTCGTAACAGATGGTTTCCGCGGTTTTCAGTTTGCCGCGCCCCTGACAACTGCTGCACGGCTCGCATAGCACTTGCTCGAGACTTTCGCGGGTGCGCTTGCGGGTCATCTGCACCAGACCCAACTCGGTGATGCCGATGATGTTGGTCTTGGCGTGGTCACGCTCCAGCTGTTTTTCCAACGTGCGCAGCACCTGGCGCTGGTGTTCTTCATCTTCCATGTCGATGAAGTCGATGATGATGATCCCGCCCAGATTGCGCAGGCGCATTTGCCGGGCAATGGCGGTGGCCGCTTCGAGATTGGTCTTGAAGATGGTTTCTTCGAGGTTGCGATGACCGACGAAAGCGCCAGTGTTTACATCGATGGTGGTCATGGCTTCTGCCGGATCCACCACCAGATAGCCGCCGGATTTCAGCGGCACCTTGCGTTCGAGGGCTTTCTGGATTTCGTCTTCGACGCCGTAAAGGTCGAAAATCGGCCGTTCACCCGGGTAATGTTCCAGACGATCGGCGATTTCCGGCATCAATTCGGCAACGAACTGCGTGGTTTTCTGGAAAGTTTCCCGGGAGTCGATGCGAATCTTCTCGATTTTCGGGTTGACCAGATCACGCAGGGTACGCAACGCCAGACCGAGGTCTTCGTAAATTACGCTCGGTGCGGCGATGGTTTTGATCTGCTCGTTGATCTGATCCCACAGGCGACGCAGATATCGGATGTCCATGAGTATTTCGTCGGCGCCAGCACCTTCTGCGGCGGTGCGCAGAATGAAACCGCCCGCCTCTTTGATGCCTTCTTTGGCTACGCAATCGCTGACCACCTGTTTGAGGCGCTCACGCTCGGCTTCGTCTTCGATTTTCAGGGAAATGCCGACGTGGGCAGTACGCGGCATGTACACCAGATAGCGCGACGGGATCGACAGTTGTGTGGTCAAGCGCGCGCCTTTGGAGCCAATCGGGTCCTTGGTGACCTGCACCACAAGACTTTGGCCCTCGTGCACCAGCGCGCTGATGCTTTCCACCGCAGGGCCTTCGCGCAGGGAGATTTCGGCAGCGTGAATGAACGCCGCGCGATCCAGACCGATGTCGACGAATGCGGCCTGCATGCCCGGCAATACCCGAACAATCTTGCCTTTATAGATGTTGCCGACGATCCCGCGTTTTTGCGTGCGCTCAACGTGGACTTCTTGCAGCACACCGTTTTCGACCACCGCCACGCGCGATTCCATCGGCGTGATGTTGATCAGAATCTCTTCACTCATGGCAGGATCTCGTTCAGGCATGTTCACGATAATGGCCGCATCTGGATTCGTACGACGCTCATTGCGCGTTCAGGTTTTGCCAACAGGGTATGCCGAAATGGCCTAACAGTTCTGCGGTTTCGCAAACAGGCAACCCGACCACAGCCGAGTAACTGCCATTGAGGCCGGCGACAAACACCGCGCCGAGCCCCTGAATGCCATAACCGCCGGCCTTGTCCCGTGGCTCGCCACTGGCCCAATAGGCGGCGGCTTCTTCACTGCTGATCGGGCGAAACCGCACCAGACTGCGCACCACCCGCGACTCGCAGCGCTCGTCTTCCAGCACAGCGATGGCGGTCAGCACTTCATGCTCCTTACCGGACAACATCATCAGCATGGCGCATGCGTCGGCTTCGTCCACCGGTTTGCCAAGAATTTTGCCGTTCAGCACCACGGCGGTGTCGGCCCCCAGCACGCAGAATGGCTGAGCAGACACGACGCTACGGCGCCCGGCCTCGGCCTTGCCGCGCGCCAAGCGCTCGACATAGGCCGACGGCGATTCTTCGGGTAATGGGGTTTCGTCGATATCCGCACTGATGGCGGAAAACGGAACGCCGATCTGCGTGAGCAATTCACGGCGACGCGGCGATCCGGAGGCGAGGTAAAGCGGCTTCATCAAAACATCTCCCTGTTCAGTGCCCTGCTTCACCGGCTCAATTGATTTTGTAGCGTCGGCGCAATCCGCGTAGGGCAAAGCTGACCCAAGGCCAGAGCAAGGCACTGACCAGCGCCGGAAGTACCAGCGCCAGGGTCGGCTGACGATTACCGGTCAACGCGCTGAGCCACAATTGCACCAGTTGCGCGAGGCCGAAAATCACCAGAATTACCAGGCATTGCTGCCACATCGGGAACATTCGCAGGCGTTGTTGCAATGAGAGCACGAGGAAGGTGATCAGTGTCAGGATCAATGCGTTCTGCCCAAGCAGCGTGCCGTAGAGCACATCTTCAGCCAGTCCGAGGCAAAACGCTGTGACCATGCCGACCGTT
This sequence comes from Pseudomonas sp. IT-P395, assembly GCF_949767675.1. NCBI lineage: Bacteria > Pseudomonadati > Pseudomonadota > Gammaproteobacteria > Pseudomonadales > Pseudomonadaceae > Pseudomonas > Pseudomonas sp. IT-P395. The sequence goes on along the minus strand of NZ_CATKPW010000013.1, from coordinate 38,714 downwards.
TGCGGCATGTACAGTGCCCAGAATGTCAGGAGCAGCGCCAGCCACAGCGGACGCAGAATTTCCATGAATTGCGGCAACGGCGAGACACTGAGCAACATGCCGATGAGAAACGTCAGCCAGACAATCCAGCCGTTTCGCGATGCGGTAGCCCCGACCATTATTCTTGTCTCCCGGTTGTCGCCGGTGCACTGACAGGCGGTTTGACCGCAGGTCGCGCAGCAGGCTGGGCAGCTGGAGGTTTGGTTGCCGCCGGCGTAGCTGCCGGTGGTTTAGCAGGCGCAGGCGGTTTACTGGCAGCGGGTTTGGCCGGTGTGGCGCTGGCTGCAGCGGTCGGTGCGGCAGGTGTTGCGGGCGTCGGAGCAGCCGCCGCAGGCACAGTCACGGACTTCGGCACAGTGGCCGGAATAATCGGACCACCGCCAAAGGCATCAAGATTTTCCTGCGCTTGCGCGGCATCGTTGGCGCGCTCTTCGGCGGTGCGGTTGTCGCTGAATACCAACAACAGGTAACGGCTGCGGTTGAGTGCGGCAGTCGGCACGGCGCGGACAATCGCGAACGGCTGGCCGGAATCGTGGATCACTTCCTTCACCGTGGCGACCGGGTAACCGGCCGGGAAGCGCTGGCCAAGGCCGGAGCTGACCAGCAGATCGCCCTCTTTGATATCGGCCGTGTCAGCGACGTGACGCAACTCCAGACGCTCCGGGTTGCCGGTGCCACTGGCAATCGCCCGCAGACCGTTGCGGTTCACCTGCACAGGAATGCTGTGAGTGGTGTCGGTCAACAACAATACACGGGAGGTGTAAGGCATCAACTCGACCACTTGCCCCATCAGACCGCGCGCATCGAGCACCGGCTGCCCCAGCACCACGCCATCACGCTCACCTTTATTGATGATGATGCGATGAGTGAAAGGGTTGGGGTCCATGCCGATCAACTCGGCCACTTCGACCTTTTCATTGACCAGCGCAGAGGAATTGAGCAACTCGCGCAGCCGAACGTTCTGCTCGGTAAGGGCGGCAAGCTTCTGCATGCGACCCTGATACAGCAGGTTTTCGGTCTTGAGTTTTTCGTTTTCGGCGACCAGTTCGGTGCGACTGCCGAATTGACTGGCAATCCCTTCCCAGAGCCGTCCGGGCAGGTCGGTAATCCAGTAGGCGTCCATCAACACCAGCGACGCTTGTTTGCGCGCGGGCTTGAGCAAGTCGAAGCGGGCATCGACCACCATCAGCGCGACCGACAGCACGGCCAGCACCAACAGGCGCACACCCAACGAAGGGCCTTTGGCGAAAAGCGGTTTAATAAGCCGCTCCTCCCAGGCAAATGTTCTGTTTATTCATACGGCATCAAACCGGCCTGGATGAAGACTGACAGAAGATAAACGCCAACAGGCAGCACTGCAAAGTGCTGCCTGCGCGCTCACCCACGTATTGCACTCGGCGACTTATTCGCTCGAGAGCAGATCCATGGTGTGCTTATCCATCATTTCCAATGCACGGCCACCGCCGCGAGCAACACAGGTCAGCGGATCTTCGGCAACGATGACTGGCAGACCGGTTTCCTGGGCCAGCAACTTGTCGAGATCACGCAGCAGCGCGCCACCACCGGTCAGCACCAGGCCACGCTCGGCGATGTCGGAAGCCAGTTCCGGCGGCGATTGCTCCAGCGCGCTTTTCACGGCCTGAACGATGGTAGCCAGAGACTCTTGCAGAGCTTCCAGCACTTCGTTGGAGTTCAGGGTGAATGCGCGTGGAACGCCTTCGGCCAGGTTGCGACCGCGAACGTCGACTTCGCGAACTTCGCCGCCCGGGTAGGCCGTGCCGATTTCCTGCTTGATGCGCTCAGCGGTGGATTCACCGATCAGGCTGCCGTAGTTACGACGCACGTAGGTGATGATCGCTTCGTCGAAGCGGTCGCCGCCAACGCGCACGGATTCGGCATAGACCACACCGTTCAGGGAGATCAGCGCGATTTCAGTGGTACCACCACCGATATCCACGACCATCGAACCGCGTGCTTCTTCGACCGGCAGGCCGGCACCGATCGCAGCAGCCATCGGCTCTTCGATCAGGAACACTTCACGGGCACCGGCACCGAGGGCCGATTCACGGATGGCACGACGCTCAACCTGAGTGGATTTGCATGGAACGCAGATCAGCACACGAGGGCTAGGCTGCAGAAAGCTGTTTTCGTGAACCTTGTTAATAAAGTATTGCAGCATCTTTTCGCAGACGCTGAAGTCGGCGATCACGCCGTCCTTCATCGGACGAATGGCAGCAATGTTGCCCGGCGTACGGCCGAGCATGCGCTTGGCCTCGGTGCCGACAGCAACGACACTTTTCTGGTTACCGTGTGTCCGAATGGCCACAACCGATGGCTCATTCAGGACGATACCGCGCTCGCGCACGTAAATAAGGGTGTTGGCAGTGCCCAGGTCAATGGAAAGATCGCTGGAAAACATGCCACGCAGTTTCTTGAACATGGGAAAGGGACCCTAGGCAACGCGTGGGTAAAAAAGTGCGGCAAACTCTAACAACGACAGGGATTTTGGGCAAGGCGCCAATATGTTAAATTGGCCGCTTTTCTGTGCACCAAGCCCCACAATCGCGGCCTTATGACCGTAGAAGTGCGGTAGTGTTCCGACAATCTAACACACGGACGCCGTCCGTTCTGTTTTCCACAGGAGAATCCCGATGGCGCTAGAACGCTCCGACGTGGAAAAAATCGCTCATCTGGCCTGCCTTGGCCTCAATGATGCCGATCTTCCACACATTACTTCCGCTCTCAACAGCATTCTCGGTCTGGTCGACGAAATGCAGGCTGTTAATACCGACGGAATCGAGCCTCTGGCCCACCCGCTGGAAGCCAGTCAGCGCCTGCGCGCCGACGTCGTGACCGAGAGCAATCACCGCGAGGCCTACCAGTCCATCGCACCAGCGGTCGAAAACGGCCTGTATCTGGTTCCGAAAGTCATCGACTAAAGGGAAAGAGCCTGCAATGCATCAAATGACTCTGGCCGAGATCGCCCGCGGTCTCGCCGATAAAAAGTTTTCCTCCGAAGAGCTGACCAAAGTCCTGCTGGCGCGCATTACCCAGCTTGATCCGCAGCTCAACAGTTTCATCAGCCTCACCGAAGAGCTGGCCATCGAGCAGGCGAAAGCCGCCGATGCCCGCCGCGCCAACGGTGAGAGCGGCGCCCTGCTCGGTGCGCCGATCGCTCACAAAGACTTGTTCTGCACCCAGGGCATTCGCACCAGCTGCGGCTCGAAGATGCTCGACAATTTCAAAGCCCCGTACGACGCTACTGTCGTCGCGAAGCTGGCCGCTGCCGGTGCCGTGACCCTGGGCAAGACCAACATGGACGAATTCGCCATGGGTTCGGCCAACGAGTCGAGCTGGTACGGCGCGGTGAAAAACCCGTGGAACCTGGAACACGTACCGGGCGGTTCGTCCGGCGGTTCGGCGGCGGCGGTTGCTGCTCGTCTGTTGCCAGCGGCGACGGCCACCGACACTGGCGGTTCGATTCGTCAGCCGGCGGCATTCACCAACCTCACCGGCCTGAAACCGACTTACGGTCGCGTTTCGCGCTGGGGCATGATCGCTTACGCCTCCAGCCTCGATCAGGGTGGCCCGTTGGCGCGCACGGCCGAAGACTGCGCAATTTTGTTGCAAGGTATGGCCGGCTTCGATCAGAACGACTCCACCAGCATCGATGAGCCGGTGCCGGATTACTCCGCAAGCCTCAACGAATCGCTGCAAGGCCTGCGCATCGGCGTACCGAAGGAATACTTCAGCGCCGGTCTCGACCCGCGCATCGCCGAGCTAATTCAGAACAGCATCAAAGAGCTGCAGAAGCTCGGTGCGGTGATCAAGGAAATCAGCCTGCCGAACATGCAGCACGCGATTCCTGCCTACTACGTGATCGCGCCGGCAGAAGCCTCCTCGAACCTGTCGCGTTTTGACGGCGTGCGTTTCGGTCATCGCTGCGAGCACCCGAAAGACCTGATCGACCTGTACAAGCGCTCCCGTGGCGAAGGCTTCGGCGCGGAAGTCCAGCGCCGGATCATGGTCGGTGCCTACGCGCTGTCCGCCGGTTACTACGACGCCTACTACCTGAAAGCGCAGAAGATCCGTCGCCTGGTGAAGAACGATTTCATGGCTGCCTTTAATGAAGTCGACATCATCCTCGGCCCGACCACGCCGAACCCGGCCTGGAAGCTTGGCGCCAAGAACAGCGACCCGGTCGCTGCCTATCTGGAAGACGTCTACACCATCACCGCCAACCTCGCCGGCCTGCCGGGCCTGTCGATGCCGGCCGGTTTTGTCGACGGTCTGCCGGTTGGCGTGCAATTGCTCGCGCCGTATTTCCAGGAAGGCCGTTTGCTCAATGTTGCGCACCAGTATCAGTTGAACACTGACTGGCACACCCGCACCCCAACCGGCTTCTGAGGAGACACACATGCAATGGGAAGTCGTGATCGGGCTGGAGATTCACACTCAGCTCACTACCCGGTCGAAAATCTTTTCCGGTAGTTCCACCACATTCGGTTCCGAGCCGAATACCCAGGCCAGCCTGATCGACCTGGGCATGCCCGGCGTGCTGCCGGTGCTGAACCAGGAAGCGGTGCGTATGGCGGTGATGTTCGGTCTGGCGATTGACGCCGAGATCGGTCAGCACAACGTGTTCGCGCGTAAAAACTATTTCTACCCGGATCTGCCGAAGGGCTACCAGATCAGCCAGATGGAATTGCCGATTGTCGGCAAGGGTCACCTGGACATCGCCCTCGAAGACGGCACGGTCAAACGTGTCGGCATCACCCGCGCGCATCTGGAAGAAGACGCCGGCAAGAGCCTGCACGAAGAGTTCAACGGTGCCACCGGCATCGACCTGAACCGTGCTGGCACGCCGCTGCTGGAAATCGTTTCCGAGCCGGACATGCGCAGCGCCAAGGAAGCCGTGGCTTACGTCAAGGCGATTCACGCGCTGGTACGTTATCTGGGTATTTGCGACGGCAACATGGCCGAAGGCTCGCTGCGTTGCGACTGCAACGTGTCGATCCGTCCGAAAGGCCAGGTTGAATTCGGCACGCGCTGCGAGATCAAGAACGTCAACTCGTTCCGCTTCATCGAGAAGGCGATCAACTCCGAGATCCAGCGTCAGATCGAGCTGATCGAAGACGGCGGCAAAGTGATCCAGCAGACCCGTCTGTACGATCCGAACAAGGACGAGACCCGTCCGATGCGTTCGAAAGAGGAAGCCAACGACTACCGTTACTTCCCCGATCCGGACCTGCTGCCGGTGGTCATCGAAGAGTCGTTCCTCGGCGAGGTGCGCGCCACCCTGCCGGAACTGCCTCCGCAGAAACGCGAGCGCTTCCAGAGCCAGTTCGGTCTGTCGGCGTACGACGCCAACGTGCTGGCCACCAGCCGTGAGCAAGCGGACTACTTCGAGAAAGTCGCAGCCATCGGCGGCGACGCCAAACTGGCGGCGAACTGGGTGATGGTCGAGTTGGGCAGCCTGCTCAACAAGCAAGGCCTGGACATCGACGAGTCGCCGGTTTCCGCTGAACTGTTGGGCGGCATGCTGCAACGCATCAAGGACAACACCATCTCCGGCAAGATTGCCAAAGTGGTGTTCGAAGCGATGGCCAACGGCGAAGGCAGCGCGGACGAGATCATCGAAAAACGCGGCCTGAAGCAAGTGACCGACAGCGGCGCGATCTCCGCGGTACTGGACGAAATGCTCGCGGCTAACGCCGAGCAGGTTGAACAGTATCGTGCGGCGGATGAAGCCAAACGCGGCAAGATGTTCGGCTTCTTCGTCGGCCAGGCGATGAAAGCGTCGAAAGGCAAAGCCAACCCGCAGCAGGTGAACGAACTGCTGAAAAGCAAGCTCGAAGGCTGATTCCGGCCCCGCGCTCGGGGATCGTTCCCACGCTCTGCGTGGGAATGCCGCCCCGGACGCTCCGCGTCCATTGCGGTGTGACGCAGAGCGTCACGGGATGCATTCCCACGCTGGAGCGTGGGAACGATCACTTTGGAGTATCTGAATGAAACGTCTGCTCGGCGCCTGCGCCCTGCTCTCCTTGCTGGCCGGTTGCGCCAGCACCGACACCATCGACCCGCACGGTTACGACCAGACCGGCGTCGCCTCCTATTACGGTGCCAAGCACCACGGTAAACGCACCGCCAGTGGCGAGCCGTTCAACCAGAATTCCCTGACCGCCGCCCATCGCCAGTTACCCTTCGGCACACGGGTGAAGGTCACCAACCTGAAAAACGATGAATCCGTCGTGGTCCGCATCAATGACCGTGGTCCGCATACCCGTGGACGCCTGATCGACGTGTCCCGCGAGGCTGCCGAACAACTCGGCATGCTGCGCAGCGGCACCGCACGGGTTCGCGTGCAGGCCCTCGACGACTGATGGAGCGCTGACCATTTTCGGATTAGCCGATTTGCCCCTGATCAGCGTGATCGAACTGCTCGCCGGCCTGTGCCTGCTGATCTTCGGCGCCGAACTGATGGTGCGTGCGGCGGTGCGTCTGGCGGCGCGTCTGCATGTGCGGCCGCTGATCATCGGTCTGACCATCGTCGCCCTCGGCAGCAGTGCGCCGCAAATGGCCGTCAGTCTTCAAGCGGCACTGGCGCATAACCCGGACATTGCCGTTGGCAGCGTAGTCGGCAGCAGCATCTTCAACATCCTTGTCACCCTCGGCCTTTCCGCGCTGATCATTCCTCTGCGCGTTTCGCGGCAATTGGTGCGCCTCGATATTCCGCTGATGATCGGCGCCAGCCTGCTGGTGTTCGTATTGGCCTGGAACGAAGAGATCGGTCGCTTCGACGGCATCCTGCTGCTCGGCGCATTGGCGCTGTATCTCGGCTTGCTGCTGCGCCAGTCACGACACTCGACGCGGCCGCACACGGAGCGCATTGAAACAAGCCAAGCGTCGTGGATCGGCAGTTCGCTGATGATCATCGTCGGTTTGGCGATGCTGGTATTTGCCGGGCACCTTTTGCTCGGAGCTGCCGTGGTGGTGGCAACTGATCTTGGATTTTCCGAGCGTGTCATTGGCCTGACCGTTGTCGCTGTCGGCACCTCGCTGCCGGAACTGGCGACCTCGCTGATCGCCGCACTGCGCGGGCAACGGGATATTGCCGTCGGCAACGTGATCGGTACCAACCTGTTTAATCTGCTCGGGGTACTCGGCCTGACCGCATTGATCGCGCCGACGCCGCTGTCGGTGTCGCCGAACGCACTGGATTTCGATCTGCCGGTGATGCTCGGCGTCGCCGCGCTGTGCCTGCCGGTGTTTTATTCCGGTTACCGCGTGACGCGAGCCGAAGGTCTGCTGCTGCTCGGTTTGTATCTGGCGTACGGGCTGCACGTGGTGTCGTTCACCACCGGCATGCCCCTGGCCGGCAAGCTTGAGCGAATGATGTTGTTTTATGTCCTGCCAACGCTGCTGACGTTCTTGTTGTTCACGTCGATACGCGCCTGGCGCCGCCAACACCACAAGAGGGATATGCCATGACCGAATCGAAGAAGTCCGGGGTTGAAGTCCGCCGTCAGGTAATGGGCGATGCGTTTGTTGATCGCGCCTTGGGCAACGCCACCGAGTTCACTCAACCGTTGCAGGACTTCGTCAATGAACACGCTTGGGGCGGTGTGTGGAATCGCGAAGGTCTGCCGCTGAAAACCCGCAGCCTGATCACCCTCGCCGCGCTGACGGCACTGAAGTGCCCGCAGGAATTGAAAGGCCATGTGCGCGGTGCGCTGAACAATGGCTGCACGGTGGACGAGATTCGTGAGGCGTTGCTGCATTGCGCGGTGTATGCCGGCGTGCCGGCGGCGATTGATGCGTTTCGCGCGGCGCAGGAAGTGATCGACAGTTACGAGAAAAGCTAAAAGATCGCAGCCTGCGGCAGCTCCTACATGGAAATGCGGTCTCCTGTAGGAGCTGCCGCAGCTGCGATCTTTTGATCTTGCCTTTATATCCACCCACCCCACTGCAAAACAAAGATCCCGACATTGGTGGTGATCGCCGCCATCAACGTGGTCATCACGATAATCGCCGCCGCCAGTTCATGATTGCCCTGCGCCGCCCGGGCCATGACAAAACTTGCCGCCGCCGTCGGGCTGCCGAAGTACAAAAACAGAATCCCCAATTCCGCGCCGCGAAAACCCCACAACCACGCTCCCAGCGTTGCCAGCACCGGCAACCCGATCATCTTCACCAGGCTGGAACTGAGCGCCATGCTGCCGCTCTTGCGCAACGCCGCCAGCGACAGCGTGCCGCCAATGCAGATCAACGCCAGCGGCAAGGTGGTCTGCGCCAGATACTGACCGGAGGTCTCCAGCCATCCCGGCAAACCGATCTTGAAATAGGCAAACGGCGCCGCCGCAATCACGCTGATGATCAGCGGATTGCTGAACACGCTTTTGCAGATGCTCCACGGATCGGACTTGATCACCGGGCTGTACACCGCCAACACGATGGTCGACAGCGTGTTGTAGAACAGGATCACCAGCGCCGCGAGAATCGCCCCGAGGGAAATCCCGTAATCGCCATACATGCTCGCCGCCAGTGCCAAACCAATGACGCCGTTGTTGCCGCGAAACGCGCCTTGGGTATAGATGCCGCGATCTTCGCGCGGGCAACGGAAAATCGCCCAGCCCCAGGCCAGGGCAAAGCTCACCAGCGTGGCGAGGGAGAAGTAGATCAGCAGGGACGGTTGCAACGCGGCGTGCAGATCGGCATGCAGAATGCCGAGGAACAGCAGCGCCGGCATGGTGACGTTGAACACCAGCGACGAAGCGGTGTGAATGAAGTTGTCGTTGATCCAGTCGATGCGCTTGAGCAGCACACCGAGAAACAGCATGGCAAACACCGGCGCGGTGATGTTCAGGGTTTCGAGGAAGATTGCCAGCATGCCGGGGAGCCTTGGGTGAGCGTCGTTAGGGGGCTAATGATAAGCCAAAAGCTTGAAAAGCCCCTCACCCTAACCCTCTCCCCGAGGGAGAGGGGACTGACCGAGGTGTTTTGCGGCATACATCGACCTGCAAGACCGAGTCGATTATGGATTCGGCAAAGCACTTTCAAGTCGATGTACTTCTAAATATCCCCGGATCGGCCCCCTCTCCCCGAGGGAGAGGGGACTGACCGAGGTGTTTTGCGGCATACATCGACCTGCAAGACCGAGTCGATTATGGATTCGGCAAAGCACTTTCAAGTCGATGTACTTCTAAAATATCTCCGGATCGGCCCCCTCTCCCCCCGGGAGAGGGCTGGGGTGAGGGCCGAGCCGGTCACGCATCAAGTAATCGGCGCCGGGTTAAACAACGTAATGTCGTTATGCAGCTTGTGCTTCTCCGCCCACGTCTGCTGTTTGCCGCTGGCAACATCCAGGTAGTAGTGGAACAACTCCCAACCCAGTTCCTCGATCGTCGCGCGCCCGGTCGCAATCCTTCCGGCGTCGATATCAATCAGATCAGGCCAGCGCTGCGCCAATTCCGTCCGCGTCGATACCTTCACCACCGGCGCCATCGCCAAACCATACGGCGTACCCCGCCCGGTGGTGAACACATGCAAGTTCATCCCCGCCGCCAACTGCAACGTGCCGCAAACAAAATCACTCGCCGGCGTTGCACAGAAAATCAAACCCTTCTGCTTGAACCGCTCGCCCGGGCCGAGCACGCCGTTGATTGCGCTGCTGCCGGATTTGACGATCGAACCCAGCGACTTCTCGACAATGTTCGACAGCCCGCCCTTCTTGTTGCCCGGCGTGGTGTTGGCGCTGCGATCCGCTTCACCCTTGGCCAGGTAACGGTCGTACCAGTCCATCTCGCGCACCAGTTCCTCGGCGACGGTTTTGCTTTCGGCGCGTGAAGTCAGCAGGTAAATCGCATCGCGCACTTCGGTGACTTCGGAAAACATCACCGTCGCCCCTGCACGCAACAACAAGTCCGAGGCATAACCCAGCGCCGGGTTGGCGGTGATCCCGGAAAACGCATCGCTGCCGCCACACTGCATGCCGAGGATCAACTCGGACGCCGGCACGGTTTCGCGGCGGCGCTGGTCGAGCTTCTTCAAACGGACCTCAGCCAATTCCATGATCTGCTCGATCATCTCGGTGAAGCCGTGACTGGAATCCTGCAAGCGATACAGCCACGGATCGCTGAGATCCACCGACGCATCGTCTTCGTGCATCACCTGCCCGGCCTGCAATTTCTCGCAACCGAGGCTGATCACCAACGCCTCGCCACCGAGGTTCGGATTACGCGCCAGATTGCGCACGGTGCGAATCGGGATGTAAGCGTCGGTGGCAGTAATCGCCACGCCGCAGCCATAACTGTGGGTCAGCGCCACGACGTCATCGACATGCGGGTACTTCGGCAGCAGCTCTTCCTTGATGCGTTTTACCGCGTGATCAAGCACGCCGGTGACGCACTGCACGGTCGTAGTGATCCCGAGAATATTGCGCGTGCCGACGGTGCCGTCAGCGTTGCGATAGCCCTCGAAGGTGAAGCCTTCCAGCGGTGCCTGCGCGTCCGGCACCTCGGTGGACAGCGGCAAGCTGTCCAGCGGCGGCGCGGTCGGCATGCGCAGTTGATCTTCCTTGACCCAACTGCCACGGCGAATCGGCTGCAATGCGTAGCCGATCACCTGACCGTAGCGAATCACCTGGCCGCCCTCGGGAATGTCTTCGAGGGTGACCTTGTGGCTCTGCGGCACAAATTCCAGCGTCACCAGGCCATCGGCAAACTCAGTGCCGGCCGGTGCGCCCTGGTCGTTGACCACGACCACCACATTGTCCCGCTCGTGCAGGCGGATGTGGCGCGGCGAGTCGGAATGTTCAATCAACTGCATGACGCCGCTCCTCAGGAATGCGCTTGGGACAATTTACCGCTGGCTTCAACACCGCCGTTGGCTGGCGGCTCTTTGAGTACCACACGTTTGATCGGGCCAACGATGACCAGATAGCTGAACACCGCGACCAGTGCGTTGGCACCGACGAACACCAGCGCCCATTTGAACGAACCGGTGGAGCTGATGATGTAGCCAATCACGATCGGCGTGGTGATCGAAGCAATGTTGCCGAAAGTATTGAACAGGCCACCGCTCAGACCGGCGATCTGTTTTGGCGAAGTGTCGGAAACCACCGCCCAACCCAGCGCGCCAACGCCTTTGCCGAAGAAGGCCAGGGCCATGAAGCCAACCACCATCCATTCCACTTCAACATAGTTGCAGGCAACGATGCTGCTGGAAACCAGCAGGCCGGCAATGATCGGCGCTTTGCGCGCGAAGGTCAGCGAGTGGCCCTTGCGCAACAGGTAGTCGGAAATCACCCCGCCGAGTACGCCGCCGATAAAGCCGCAGATTGCCGGCAACGAGGCGATGAAACCGGCCTTGAGAATGGTCATGCCACGCTCTTGCACCAGATACACCGGGAACCAGGTCAGGAAGAAATAGGTGATGCCGTTAATGCAGTACTGGCCCAGATACACGCCGAGCATCATGCGATTGGTCAGCAACTGACGGATGTAATCCCACTTCGGACCGTCGGACTTTTTGCCCTTCTGATCCATGTCGACCATGCCGCCGTTTTCAGCGATGTGTTTGAACTCAGCTTCGTTGATACGCGGGTGTTCACGCGGGCTGTAGATCACTTTCAGCCAGACCAGCGAGAAGATGATCCCGAGGATACCCATGACGATAAACACGTGCTCCCAACCGAAGGAATACACGATCCAGCCCATCAGCGGTGCGAACAACACGGTGGCAAAATATTGCGCCGAGTTGAAGATCGCTGACGCGGTGCCACGTTCAGCGGTCGGGAACCATGCGGCGACGATACGCGCATTGCCGGGGAACGAAGGCGCTTCAGCCAGACCGACGAGGAAGCGCAGCATGAACAGCGCAACGATGGCGGTGGACATGCCGAACTCACCGACAAAGCCTTGCAGCACGGTGAACAGCGACCAGGTGAAAATGCTCAGGGCATAGACTTTTTTCGAGCCGAAGCGATCGAGCAACCAGCCACCGGGGATTTGCCCGGCCACATAGGCCCAACCGAATGCGGAGAAGATGTAGCCGAGGGTGACTGCGTCAATGCCCAGATCTTTTTGCAGGCTGGAGCCGGCAATGGCGATCGTGGCACGGTCGGCGTAGTTGATCGTGGTCACCAGAAACAGCATGAGCAGGATCAAATAGCGGACGTGAGTCGGCTTGGACGATTGCATGTAGAGGTACTCCCACTGATTATTTTTATGCGCGGGTGAATCTTCTTTGGTCTTGCATCTATTCCCTGTAGGAGCTGCCGAAGGCTGCGATCTTTTGATCTTAAAAGATCGCAGCCTTCGGCAGCTCCTACAGGGTTATTGCGTTTATCAGGAACCGATGTAACTGGTCTTCACGACCGTGTAGAACTCTTGCGCATAACGGCCTTGCTCACGTGATCCATAGGATGAACCTTTACGGCCACCGAACGGAACGTGGTAATCGACGCCAGCGGTCGGCAGGTTGACCATCACCATCCCGGCTTGCGAATGACGTTTGAAGTGGTTGGCGTACTTCAGCGAGGTGGTCGCAATACCCGCCGACAAACCGAATTCGGTGTCATTGGCCATCGCCAGCGCCGCGTCGTAATCGGCCACGCGAACGACGTTGGCCACCGGGCCGAAGATCTCTTCACGGCTGATGCGCATCGACGCTTCGCTGTCGGCAAACAGCGTTGGCGCGAGGAAGTAGCCTTCGGTGTCGCAGGTCACCAGACCGCCACCACTGACCAGACGCGCACCTTCGGACTGACCGATGTCGATGTACTTCATGTCCTGTTCAAGCTGTGCTTGCGAAACCACTGGACCGATGTCGGTGCCGGATTTCAGGGCGTGGCCGACCTTGATCGACTTCATGCGCTCGGCCATGGCTTCAACGAACTTGTCGTGAATCCCGGCGGTGACGATCAAGCGGCTCGACGCTGTGCAACGCTGGCCGGTGGAGTAGAACGCGCTCTGCACCGACAGCTCGACCGCTTGCTTGAGGTCGGCGTCATCGAGAATGATCTGCGGGTTCTTGCCGCCCATTTCCAGCTGAACCTTGGCCTGGCGCGAGACGCAGTTGACCGCGATCTGACGACCCACGCCCACCGAACCGGTGAAGCTGATGCCGTCGACTTTCGGGCTCTGCACCAAGGCATCACCGACCACACGGCCGCTGCCCATCACCAGATTGAACACGCCGGCCGGGAAGCCTGCGCGGGAGATGATTTCCGCCAGTGCCCAGGCGCAACCCGGCACCAGATCGGCGGGCTTCAACACCACGCAGTTGCCGTAGGCCAAGGCTGGCGCGATTTTCCAAGCCGGAATCGCGATCGGGAAGTTCCACGGGGTGATCAGACCGACCACGCCCAGTGCTTCGCGGGTCACTTCGACGTTGACGCCCGGACGCACCGACGGCACGTAGTCGCCGGACAGACGCAGGCATTCACCAGCGAAGAACTTAAAGATGTTACCGGCGCGGGTCACTTCGCCGATGGCTTCAGGCAAGGTCTTGCCCTCTTCGCGGGCCAGCAAGGTGCCGAGTTCTTCGCGACGGGCGAGAATCTCAGTGCCGACTTTATCCAGCGAATCGTGACGGGCTTGAATGCCCGAAGTCGAGTACGCCGGGAATGCCGCGCGAGCAGCGTCGATGGCGGCGTGAACCTGAGTCAGGTCAGCCTTGGCATAGTCGCCGATGGTGTCGCTCAGTTCCGACGGGTTGATGTTGGCCGAGTAGTCGGCACCGGCAACCCATTCGCCGTTGATGTAGTTGTCGTAGCGTTTTGCAGTTGTCACAGGGGCAGCCCTCAAATCTCAAAGCCTTCACGCAAAAAGCCGCTGATTGCTCAGCGGCCTCGCTTTTATCGGGTGTTACTGCGCACCTTGCTTGTCGATCAGCGCGGCGAGCATTTCGTACTCTTCGCCGGTCAGGTCGGTCAGCGGTGCCCGCACCGGGCCTGCGTCATAGCCAGCGATTTTCGCGCCTGCCTTAACGATGCTCACGGCATAACCGGCCTTGCGGTTGCGGATGTCGAGGTACGGCAGGAAGAAGTCGTCGATGATCTTGCCGACGGTGGCGTGATCTTCACGAGCGATCGCGTGGTAGAAGTCCATCGCGGTTTTCGGGATGAAGTTGAACACCGCCGAGGAGTAAACCGGCACGCCCAACGCCTTGTAGGCTGCGGCGTAGACTTCGGCGGTCGGCAGACCACCCAGGTAGCTGAAGCGATCACCGAGGCGGCGACGGATCGACACCATCAACTCGATATCGCCCAGACCATCCTTGTAGCCGATCAGGTTCGGGCAGCGCTCGGCCAGACGTTCCAGCAGCGGTGCGTTGAGGCGGCAAACGTTGCGGTTGTAGACGACCACGCCGATGTTGACCGATTTACACACGGCTTCAACGTGAGCGGCAACACCATCCTGGCTCGCTTCGGTCAGGTAGTGCGGCAGCAGCAACAGACCTTTGGCGCCCAGACGCTCGGCTTCTTGAGCGTATTCGATGGCCTGACGAGTCGAACCACCGACACCGGCTAGGATCGGCACACTCGTTGCGCAAGTGTCGACGGCAGTCTTGATGATTTCCGAGTATTCGCTGGCGGCGAGGGAGAAGAACTCACCAGTGCCACCGGCGGCGAACAAGGCTGAAGCGCCATACGGAGCCAGCCATTCCAGGCGTTTGATATAGCCCGCGCGGTTGAAATCGCCCTGCGCGTTGAAATCGGTCACCGGGAAAGACAGCAGGCCGGCAGAGAGGATGGACTTCAGTTCTTGTGGATTCATTATTCGAACACCCTGGTAGCAACGTTTTTTGTGAGTTGATCGTTCAGCCTTCGCTGAAGTTGTAGGTCATCGTACAACTTAAAAGATAACCGTCAACTGCATTTCATCGTTGTGGGTGGTTTTTTGTCGGACAAAAGTGTTTAAGCCCTAGCGCGAATTCTCGCAAAGGCCCGTGATTACTGGGTTCGATTGCAGAAACGTCTGGTCAAGATTCGTTTACTGAGCGCCGTTGCTACGCCGCGTAATGTGTGACGACCGCCACGAAGGATCGTGGCGGATCACTCGAAGGAACCCGAAATGTCCACGAATTACGCTGCTCCGACTCTCTCGAAAATGGCTGCTCGGTCCTCCTGCACCCTCACGCTTCAGCTATCGACGCTGCCTGATGTCTTGATCGTACAAGTCCCGGATTCCAGCGATTTTCCGGCGAACTGGAGCGTCTACCCGATTCTCGGCGACGACCCTGAGGAACCGGAATGGGCAGGTGAGGAAGTGAACACTGGCACTTGGGACGATGCTGAAGACGAGATGGAGAAACTCACGGGGATCGAATTGCAGATTCCCAAAGAGGTGCTGCGGCAGTACCTGAACAGGAATGTTGAACTGCGCTACAAGTTTTCTGATGAATCGAGCATGGAGCCGTTTTCGCAGGCGCTGAAGTTGCGGATCGAGGGCTGAATCTTGTCGCGGGAGGTGAAGTGACCGTTCATCGAAACTGGTATTTCTTACAGGTGCCAGACTTTCGCGATTCAGACATTAATCAGCTTGAGCTGCCAACGGCTCGTTTCGACAACGAAAAGGATTTTGAACATGACAGATAAACGTTTCGCCATCCAAATGCTGCCAGCACCTGTGCTGAAGGAAGCAATCAATAACGTCCTGCACGTACATAGCCTGGTGGACCCCGCTCACGGAATAGTACCTGCGTCTCAAGAAGCGGCCTCAGGGGACAGAATTACACTTAAAGTGTACGACTCTGACGGCGCCGAGCAGTGGTCACACTCCGTAGTACTGACTGCAATCTCCGCTGGAAAGCCCGCTGAGTTTGCAATCCCGAAAGCGCTTTTTGAAAAAATGCTCAAAGCTGGCGTCAACGCGGTCTTGCAGTACTCCATCGAACGTGCGGGCACCCAAAAGCATTCAATGCAACTGGTAATCGAGCTTAAAGACTGATCCAACCTCAGCCCTGCGCCTGCGCCTCTTCATGGGCCTGGCGCAGTCTTTCACGGCTGTTGGTCAGGTGCAGACGCATCGCCGCACGCGCTGCATCGGAATCCTGACGGGCAATCGCGTCGTAGATTTCTTCGTGCTCACGGCTCAGGCGACTCATGTAGTGCTGCTGATCATCATGGGCCAGGCGCGCCGAATTCAGCCGCGTACGCGGAATGATGCTGGTGCCCAGGTGGGTCATGATGTCGGTGAAGTAGCGGTTGCCGGTGGACAGGGCGATTTCCAGGTGGAAAGCAAAGTCCGACGCCACAGCATCACTGGCATGGGCAGCGCTTTCATTAAGCGCATCGAGCGCGGCGCGCATGGTCGCCAGTTGCTCGGCGCTGCGACGTTGCGCGGCAAGGCCGGCAGATTCGACTTCGAGGCTGATGCGCAATTCGAGGATGGCCAGCACATCACGCAGGGTGACGACGGTGGCCGGATCGATACGGAAACCGCTCGGACTTGGCGTGTCGAGTACAAAGGTGCCGATGCCGTGGCGAGTCTCCACCTGGCCGGCAGCCTGCAAACGGGAAATCGCCTCGCGCACCACGGTGCGGCTGACGCCATGGGCTTCCATGATCGCCGACTCGGTAGGCAATTTGTCACCGCGTTTAAGCAGGCCATCGCGGATCTGCTCGCTCAGCACCGTCACCAGTTCCTGGGCCAGGCTGCGGCGCTTGCGCGGGAGACGCGGGGTGTCGATCAGGTTTTCCATGGTGTGCATCTAGTCTCGAAAATTCGGCTTGTGGGCATCATAGCTCAAGCGGGTTGTACGATCACTTTCCATTTCCATACAAAACCTGTGGGAGCTGGCTTGCCAGCGATGAGGCCATACCTGTCGATGAAGATGTCGACTAAACCGACGCCATCGCTGGCAAGCCAGCTCCCACATGGGATGTGTGTTGATCAGGCAGTCACGGTCTGTTCAACCAAATGCCCGCTCTCGATCCGCACATGCCGTGGATGGAAGCGTTTCAAACTGCTGCGATGGCCGACGCTGACAATGCTCAGCCCCGGTATCTGATCAATCAACGCCTGATACAGCGTCGCTTCATCTTCCTCGTCCATCGCCGAAGTCGCCTCGTCCATGTACAACCACTGCGGTGCGTAAAGCAGCGCACGGGCGAAGGCCAAGCGTTGCTGTTCACCCGGCGAGAGCATGCGTTGCCAGTGATTGGCCTCGTCCAGCCGCGCGACCAGATGCGGCAAACGGCAGGTTTCCAGCACTTGTGCATAACGTTCAGACGCGTAGGTGTCACCCGGTTGTGGATAACTCAGTGCCTCGCGCAGGGTGCCGATCGGCAGATACGGCTTTTGCGGCAGGAACAGATACCGCGCCGCCGGCAAGCGGATGTTGCCGTGCCCCGCCGGCCACAAATGCCCCATCGCCCGCAACAGCGTCGACTTGCCGCTGCCGGAACGGCCGCTGAGCATGACCCGATCACCCGGCTCCACGGTCATGTCGGCATTGGTCAACAGATGACGACCATCGGCCAGGTCCAGACCAAGGTTATGCACCTGCAGTTCGCTGCCCTGATTCTGCACGTCGATCGCCGGGATGCGCTCTTCGTTGTCGGTCATGGCCTGGCGGAAACTCAGCAAACGATCACAGGTTGCGCGCCACGCGGCCAGATCCGAATACGCACTGATGAACCAGCTGAAATTCTCCTGCACGTTGCCGAATGCCGAGTTGATTTGCATCAGCTCACCCAGTTCGATCTTGCCCGCCAGATAACGTGGGGCCGCGACGATGAACGGGAAGATGATTGCGATCTGGCCGTAGCCGGAAGTGAAGAACGTCAGGCGCTTGGATACGCGCATGATGTCCCAGAAGTTGTGCCAGACCAGCCCGAAACGGCTGCTCAAACGACGATTTTCGTTCGGTTCACCGTTATACAAGGCGATGCTTTCAGCGTTCTCGCGCACGCGCACCATGGAGAAACGCAGGTCTGCTTCGAAACGTTGTTGTTGGTTGTTCAGGCCGATCAAGCGTCGACCGATCAGGTGCGTCAGCCAACTGCCGACGGCGGCATAAATCAGCGCACACCAGAACATGTAGCCGGGAATCTCGATGCCGAACACTTCGATGCTGCCGGAAACACCCCACAAAATGATCGAGAACGACACCAGACTGACCACCGTGCGAATCAGCCCGAGGCCAAGGCTCAGGGTGTTGGCGGTAAAGGTGTTGAGGTCTTCGGAAATCCGCTGGTCGGGGTTATCGGTGTAACCGCCCTGCTCCAGCTGATAGTAGTTCTTGTGGCCGAGCCAGCGCTTGAAGTGGTTCTCGGTCAGCCACGCCCGCCAGCGAATCGTCAGCATCTGCGTCAGGTACAGGCGATACACCGCGCCGAGAATCGCCACCGTGGCGATGCCGCAGAAATACAGGATCAACTGCCAGAACGCCGCTTCGTCCTTCTTTTGCAGAGCGTTGTAAAAATCCTTGTACCAACTGTTGATCCACACCGAGATCGCCACGCTGAACAGCGACAACGCGATCACGGCAATCAGCAATGTCCAGGCCTTGCCCTTCTCTTCGCTGCGCCAGTAAGGCGTGGTCATCGCCCACACTTTACGAAAAAATTGCCCGCGCACAGCATCGTTGACCGCGGAATATTCAGCGTTCTGATTCATGGATAAGGCTCGATATAGAAAAGAACAGACACGCACCGATCATAGATGATCGGTGCGTTTTATCGCGAGGGCTGGCGATAGTCGTTCAGCGCAGGTTCAGCGACGAACCGGGCGCTTCTGCAGTTTGCGCTGCAGGGTGCGGCGGTGCATGCCCAGGGCACGGGCAGTGGCGGAGATGTTGCCTTCGTGTTCGGTGAGCACACGCTGGATGTGTTCCCATTGCAGGCGGTCAACCGACATCGGGTTTTCCGGCACCAGACTGTCGAGATCAGCATGCTCGGAGAGCAACGCGGCCAGCACGTCGTCGGCGTCGGCCGGTTTGCACAGGTAGTTGCAGGCGCCGCGCTTGATCGCTTCGACTGCGGTGGCAATGCTCGAATATCCGGTGAGAATCACCACGCGCATTTCCGGGTCCAGCTCCAGCAACTTGGGCAGCAGTACCAGACCGGAATCGCCGTCCATTTTCAGATCGAGCGCAGCGTAATCAGGCAGATCGGCCTGGGCGATGGTCAGGCCTTCTTCGGCGGAACCTGCTGTGCTGACGCGAAAGCCACGGCGAGCCATGGCGCGGGCCATGACGCGGGTGAAGGTTGCGTCGTCGTCGACCAGCAGCAAATGCGGCAGTTCTTCGCCTTCGACTTGGATTTCGTCACTCATGTTGGTCTCCTCGGGCGCCGTGGGGCAGGCGCAGCTCGGTGAGCGTGCCGCCTTCCTCATGACTATAGAGTTTCACTGAGCCGCCGGCGCGTGTCACGCTGGCCTTGCTCAAAAACAGGCCCAGGCCGAAACCTTTGCCCTTGGTGGTAAAAAACGGTTTGCCGATCTGCTCAGCGATGGCCAGCGGCACGCCGGCGCCGTGGTCACGAATGCTGATGGTCAGGTTCTCGACGTCCCAGTCCAGGGTCACTTTGAGGTTTTCCGGGCAGGCATCGGCGGCGTTGTTGAGCAGATTCAGCAAGGCCTGGGTCAGATCCGGCGGCGGCGCCATGCGCGGCACGGTGCCTTGGCCGAGACGGTGGAAGCGATAACTGGCCTCCGGACGCATCAGGTGCCAGCGGTTCAGCGCTTCATCGAGCCAGTCGGTGACGTCCTGCATCTCGACCGCCAGACGCCGGTTGGCCTCGGCGGCGCGCACCAGTTGCTGCAAGGTTTCTTTGCAGAGTTTGACCTGATCCTGCAGCACCTTCAGGTCGTCCTGCAGCATCGGGTCAGGATGGTCCTGCTGCATTTCCTTGAGCAACACGCTCATGGTCGCCAGCGGTGTGCCCAGTTCATGGGCGGCGCCAGCAGCCTGGGTGGCGACGGCGAGCAATTGCTGATCGCGCAGGCCTTCTTCGCGGCGGATCGCGCGTAATTCTTCCTGACGGCGCAGCTCCTCAGCCATACGCGCGGCGAAGAAGGTGATCACCGCCGCGGCGAGCGCGAAGCTCAGCCACATGCCGTAGATCTGCAGATTCTCGCGGGCGACCGGCAGGGTTTCCAGCGGATAGAACCGCGTCAGCATCACCGTGTACAGTGCCAGCGCGATGCCGGAGAGGATCACCGAATAGCGCCACGGCAGTGTCACCGCGGCGATGGTCAGCGGTACCAGATAATAGGAAACAAACGGGTTGGTCGAACCGCCGGAGAAGTACAGCAGCGCACTGTGGATCACCAGATCGCAGGCCAGTTGCAGCGCATATTCGAGTTCGGTCACTGGCCACGAGGTACGCAAACGCACCGCGGTAAACACGCAGAGCAGCGTCGAGCAGCCAAGGGTCATTGCCAGTTGCACCCACGGCAACGGCAGCAGTTGCAGCCAGTAGGCCAGGCCTACAGAACCGGCCTGCGCGGCGAGCACCAGGGTGCGAATAAAAGTCAGCCGCCAGAGGTTCTGGCGAGTGGCGGAAGTCAATTGTACGGGGGCGAGCATGAGCTCTCCTGATGAGCGCTCCAGGCGGATCGCACGGAGTATAACCAAGCCACGGCCTTGAGAGGCGAAAGTGCGGCAAACGACCACATGGCGAAGACATCTTCGGCGGCTATAAGGGCCTCTTCGCGAGCAAGCTCGCTCCCACAGGGGGGAATGCATTTCAAAGGTGGCAGCGAGCCTGCTCGCGAAGGGCTGCACAGCTGACCCGCCGATGTGTATAGAAGTTGTAACTGGGCGAACCGGATCATAAAAGCTAGAGTCTGATGGTTTCACGCAGGCCCCCGAACCATCACCTGCGCCCTCATCAAGGAGCTTTCATGCACACATTCCGCCGCAGCGCCGCCCTTCTCGCCCTGACCGTCGGCAGCATCGCCAGCCTTCCGGCCCTGGCCGCCGATGAGCTGCACTACAACCAGATTTCCCTGCGCGCCGAAGTCAGCACGGAAGTGGCCCGCGACCTGATGATTGTCACCCTCTACACCGAAGAGCAAAACACCGACCCGGCCAAACTCGCCGCCGACGTCAGCACCACCATGAACAAGGCCCTGGCCCAGGCCAAGCAAGTCAAAGACATCACCTTGCGCCAAGGCAGCCGCAACAGTTACCCGATCTACGACACCAAAGGCCAGAAGATCACCGGCTGGCGTGAACGCGCCGAACTGCGCCTGGAAAGCGCCGACTTCGCCGCCCTGTCCAAACTCACCGGCGAACTGCTGGGCGACCTGAAAATGGGCGGCATGGACTTCGCCATCGCCGACCCGACCCGCAAGGCCAGCGAAGACCAGTTGCTCAAAGAAGCCGTGACCGCCTTCAAAAACCGCGCGCAACTGGCCACCGATGCACTGGGCGGCAAGGGTTACAAAATCGTCAACCTGAACCTCAACAGCAACGGTTATCCACAACCGTACCTGCGCGCACCGATGATGATGAAAGCGGCGGCGATGGATTCCGCGCCGGTTACGCCGGAAGTTGAAGCAGGCACCAGCCAGGTCAGCATGACCGCTGATGGTTCGATTGAAGTGTTGATGCAGTGATTTGATCTGGGCTGAATGAAAAACCGGCGATCAGAGCATGGTCGCCGGTTCCACCCTACAACCCCCGCAAAGCAGGCGACAACGTTGATAGGTCAGACAAGACTTCTACTGTTCTAGAGGTTTAAGTCCCAATCTCATCGACGATGCGCTGTGCATCTTCCCTCGTAGCGCATAACTGTGAATAAGGGGTTCCGTCCTTATAACAAACTTGAAAGCGGGAGAAGCCCCATTCATATTCGTAAATCCTGAAGGCTTTGTAGTCAGTAATAATCGGATAACTCATGGTCAAGTCCTTATGTGTTTTCGTTCAAGCCTCGAAGTCGCTCCTTGCAGTAGCGAAACGTACTCGGCTTGAAGAAATACTCAGGCGCATTGGAAAGATTATCTACTGTCATAAATTACAGGTTTGCGGTGAGCTTCATATCGAATTGAAATAAGCCATTGAATCAAGCATTCATCTGCTTATGAAACCAAAAAACCGGGCCGTTACCGGTGATAATCACCATTCTTGTACCTGGATTTTTGGTGCATGAACCGGCTCCATAGCGAGCACGCTCGCGCCTACAAAGGGAACGCGTCCCAAATGTGGGAGCGAGCCTGCTCGCGAAGAACGATAACGCGGTCTCAGGTCTGCGGATCAACCCGATCCAGCGCCCGATTCACCGCCAACTCGGCCAGCATGATGATCTGCTGAATCGCCAACGCCGTATTACGCTCGGGCCGGCCCAGTTGATCGGCAAAGTTACCGGTTAACGTGTTCGCCGACGCCAGTGATTCACAGGCATGCGCCAGCAGGCTTTCGGTGTCGATGTTTGGCTGGATCAGGAACATCGTGCTGGGTTGCCGGGGCTTGACCGGGTCGGGGCTGAGATAGAAATCCAGGGCGCGTTTGATGGCTTCGCGGGTTTTGATCTGGTCGTCGGCGCGGATGGCGTCTTCGAGTGGGGTATCGAGGGGTGGGTCAGGTATCAATTTATCCATGGAAAATTTCCTTATTAACTGACGCCATTCATTTCCGATCTCACTCGAGAAATGAGGTGGCAACTATGTACGGAGTGAGATTACCGGTAAGGAAACCAACCCGGCCGGACAAAGTCCGCCCGTACATAGCCGCCATAAAAACTGCTGTCAGCATGAGCTGGCGGCGATTATGGAGGGGCTTGTGCAGGTTTCCAAATTCAATAACCGGGAATCTCACCTCCCGATCGCCGAGTCTTCAGCGACGCCCAAAGACTAGAGAGCGCACGTCCGACGGACAACCTGAAAACCTTGTGGGAAGGTTCTGGTTATCTGACACAGATTTAAACAGCCAAAAGCCAACCCTCACCCTAGCCTCTCCCAGAGGGAGAGGGGACTGACCGTGGTGTTTGGGAGAGTTACGCCGACGTGCGATTGCCGTGTTGAACTCAGATTCTGAAACAGATCAAAAGCCCCTCACCCTAGCCCTCCCGAAACGTCGGACCGCCCGCAGGGAGAGGGGACTGACCGAGTGGTTTGGGAGATGTACGCCGACGTGAAATACCGAGTCGAACTCAGATCTTGAAAAGCCCACAAATCGGCTCCCTCTCCCTCGGGAGAGGGCTGGGGTGAGGGGTAGCCACAACACAAATCAACAGCCGAACACCACTTGGCTCTTCACCACTCAACAGGATGAGCGTTAGCTCGGCTGCAGCTCTTGATCTGTAGGGCGACGTCGGAAGGCTGAGTGGAGGGATTGATCCGGGCGTGGGAGCGCAGCGACCGTTTGGCGCAGCCAAACACAGCGAGAGGAGGTGCAGCGAAGCAAACCGTAGGCGCTGCGCCCGGATCGATCCCGCAGCGAAGGAACCCCGAGCCCCAGCGAGCGGGCCGCACGTAGGAGCAAGCCTTTTTGGTTACTTTTTCGGCGTCTGGAAAAAGTGACCCGCCGTAAGGGCGGAACCCTAAGCAGCCGTTACCGCAGCAACGGATATACACACAAGTGCTAGATATGCCGAGATAGACGCTTCAACAGGAAAAACGATATTTCCGCCACCCCCCCCGCCCCAGCTACTCTTCCACGATTACCACCGCCGATTCCCCGGGGACCCCATGCCAAGATCCACCCTAAAACTGCTCTTGATCTCCCTCGCACTAACCGCCATAGCCCCGATCGCCAACGCCGCCACAACCCTGGTCTACTGCTCCGAAGCCAGCCCCGCCGGCTTCGACCCCAGCCAATACACCAGTGGCACCGACTTCGACGCCTCCGCCGAAACCGTCTTCAACCGCCTCACCCAATTCAAACGCGGCGGCACCGACATCGAACCCGGCCTGGCAACAAAATGGGATATCTCCCCGGATGGCCTGCAATACACCTTCCACCTGCGCCAAAACGTAAAATTCCACACCACCGACTACTTCACCCCCACTCGAGACTTCAACGCCGACGACGTCCTCTTCACCTTCCAGCGCCTGCTCGACCCGGAAAACGCCTTCCGCAAGGCCTACCCCGCCGAATCCCCCTACTTCACCGACATGGGCCTCAACACCACGATCAAATCAGTAGAAAAACTCGACAAGCAAACCGTGCGCTTCAACCTCAACAACGTCGACGCCGCGTTCGTGCAAAACCTCGCCATGAGCTTCGCCTCCGTGCAGTCGGCCGAATACGCCAACCAACTGTTGAAAGAAGGCAAAGCCGCCGACCTCAACCAGAAGCCGATCGGCACCGGCCCATTCGTGTTCAAGCGCTACCAGAAGGACTCACTAATCCGCTACGCCGCCAACACGGCCTACTGGAAACCCGAAGACCTCAAAATCGATAACCTGATTTTCTCCATCACCCCGGACGCCGCCGTACGCCTGCAAAAACTCAAGGCCGGCGAATGCCAGGTCAGCGGCTACCCACGCCCGGCCGACATCGAAGTGATGGAAAAAGACCCGAACCTGCGCGTGCTCAAACAGGCCGGTTTCAACCTCGGCTTCCTCGCCTACAACACCACCCACGCGCCACTCGACCAGCTCAAAGTGCGGCAGGCGTTGGACATGGCCATCGACAAACCGGCAATCATCAAAGCCGTTTACCAAAGCGCCGGCCAGTTGGCGCAAAACGCCTTGCCGCCGGCGCAATGGTCGTATGACCCGAACATCAAGGACGCTCCCTACGACCCGGCAAAAGCACGGGTGCTACTGAAAGAAGCAGGGGTTGCGCCGGGTACAACCATCAACCTCTGGGCGATGACAGTGCAGCGCGCCTCGAACCCGAACGCGCGGATGTCGGCGCAGATGATCCAGCAGGATTGGGAGAAAATCGGCATCAAGGCCAACATCGTCAGCTACGAATGGGGCGAGTACATCAAGCGCGCGAAAAATGGCGAACACGACGCGATGATCTATGGTTGGACAGGTGACAACGGTGACCCGGACAACTGGCTTGGCGTGCTTTACAGCTGCGCGGCGGTAAAAGGCAGCAACTACGCCAAATGGTGCGATCCGGCCTACGACAAACTGGTGCAACAGGCCAAGTTGTCCACCGACAAAGCACAGCGGGTAAAACTGTATCAACAGGCGCAACTGATCCTTAAACAGCAAGTGCCGATCACACCGATTGCCAACTCCACGGTGTTTCAGCCGCTGCGCAAGGAAGTTACTGACTTCCGGATCAGCCCGTTCGGTCTAACCCCCTTCTATGGCGTGGGTATAAATAAGTAACACCGAGCCCCAAGGCGGCGCGCACAACGTGACCAACGCACCGTTTTGGGGCTTCATTTGCACCGTAAAAACCACCCGCAAACGGTCAAATGCGTCAGAAGTTATACAGATGCGACATTAAGGTACGTTCGTGCCACGCTTTGAGGCCGGCAGTCACTCTGGATCTTGCAATGGGTATGGCCCCTGCATAAGTATCCGCAGGCACGACTCACGAGGTCGTACCTCACAACTAAAAAATGACAACAAATCATGAGGCCAACATGCTTAAACACGCGGTCATTCCGTTTTTAGTCGGCGCAGGCTTGTTAGCCTCCGCACCTTTCGCATCCGCTGCGACTAACCTGGTGTTCTGCTCCGAAGGCAGCCCGGCCGGTTTCGACCCAGGCCAGTACACCACCGGAACCGACTTCGACGCCTCAGCCGAAACCATGTTCAACCGTCTGACCCAGTTCGAGCGCGGCGGCACCGCCGTGATTCCTGGTCTGGCGACCAAGTGGGACATTTCCGATGACGGCCTGACGTACACCTTCCACCTGCGTGAAGGCGTCAAGTTCCACACCACCCCGTATTTCAAGCCGACTCGTGAGTTCAACGCCGACGACGTACTGTTCACCTTCAATCGCATGATTAACAAGGATGACCCGTTCCGTAAGGCGTACCCGACCGAATTCCCGTACTTCACCGACATGGGGATGGACACCAACATCACCAAGATCGATAAAGTCGACGATCACACCGTCAAGTTCACTTTGAAAGAAGTGGATGCCGCGTTCATCCAGAACATGGCCATGAGCTTCGCCTCGGTACAGTCCGCCGAGTACGCTGCCCAACTGCTCAAGGAAGGCAAGGCTGCCGACATCAACCAGAAGCCGATCGGCACTGGCCCGTTCGTGTTCAAGAGCTACCAGAAAGACTCCAACATCCGTTACACCGGCAACAAGGACTACTGGAAGCCTGAAGACGTGAAGATCGACAACCTGATCTTCGCCATCACCACCGACCCGTCGGTACGTATTCAGAAGCTGAAAAAGAACGAGTGCCAGGTCACCCTGTTCCCGCGTCCGGCCGACCTGAAAGCGCTGAAAGAAGACAAAACCCTGAAAATGCCTGACCAGGCTGGTTTCAACCTGGGTTACATCGCCTACAACGTGATGGACAAGGTCAAGGGCAGCAACGAGGCCAACCCGCTGGCAGACCTGCGCGTTCGTCAGGCGCTGGACATGGCTGTGAACAAGCCGCAAATCATTGATTCGGTTTATCAGGGCGCAGGCCAACTGGCCGTCAACGCCATGCCGCCGACCCAATGGTCTTACGACACCACCATCAAAGATGCCAAGTACGATCCTGAGAAAGCCAAACAGCTGCTCAAGGAAGCCGGCGTCAAGGAAGGTACCGAGATCGTGCTGTGGGCGATGCCGGTGCAGCGTCCGTACAACCCGAACGCCAAACTGATGGCTGAAATGCTCCAGTCCGACTGGGCCAAGATCGGCTTGAAAGTGAAGATCACCAGCTACGAGTGGGGCGAGTACATCAAACGCTCCAAAGGTGGCGAGAACCAGGCCATGATCATTGGCTGGAGCGGTGACAATGGTGATCCGGACAACTGGCTGAACGTGCTGTTCGGTTGCGACTCGCTCAGCGGCAACAACTTCTCCAAGTGGTGCGACAAGAAGTTCGACGGCCTCGTCAAAGAAGCCAAACGCACGACCGACCAGGCCAAGCGCACCGAACTGTACAAACAGGCGCAACACGTCCTCAAAGATGCAGTCCCGATGACACCTATCGCTCACTCGACGGTGTACCAACCCATGCGCGCCAACGTGCAGGATTTCAAGATCAGCCCATTCGGCTTGAATTCCTTCTACGGCGTCAGCGTCAGCAAATAAGGCACTGCAACGGCGACGTTTATAACGTCGCCGTTGTTTTACCTGCCGGGAAGTTAGGAAATTGCCTACAGCCAATTCCACTGTGGATTACCGCAGCGGTATAGGACGCGTCGCCTTTTCCTACGAGCTTTAAGGCATTTACGCATTTACTGCCAGAACCGCGGCCCCTACCGTCGGGTACTGACCAGTGTCTGCGTGGGCCACCGGTTTGCCGTACGCACTGGATTGAGCTCGATGCAGCCAAAACGTCTCCGGATGAGACGACGGCGCATTGAACAACACTAAAAAAGAGGGAGCGTCATGCGCCATACCTTGATTTATTCCGCATTGTTGGGGGCCGGCCTGTTGGCCGCCTCGTCCGCCAGTTTCGCCGCCAGTAAAAGTCTGGTGTTCTGCTCTGAAGGCAGCCCGGCGGGCTTTGATACCGCGCAATACACGACGGCCACCGATAACGACGCCGCCGAACCGATCTACAACCGACTGGTCGAGTTCGAAAAAGGCGCGACTAATGTCGTCCCGGGCCTGGCAACCACGTGGGATATTTCCGAGGATGGTCTCAAGTACACCTTTCACCTGCGTGAAGGTGTGAAATTTCATACAACGCCGTACTTCAAGCCGACCCGCGACTTCAACGCCGACGACGTGTTGTTCACGTTTAATCGCATGCTCGATGCACAGCAACCTTTCCGTAAGGCTTATCCCACCGAATTCCCGTATTTCAACGGGATGAGCCTGAACAAGAACATCGCCAAGGTCGAGAAGACCGGGCCGCTGACCGTGGAGTTCACGCTCAACAGCGTCGACGCAGCGTTCATTCAGAATATCGCCATGAGCTTCGCCGCCATCCTGTCCGCCGAATACGCCGACAAACTGCTGGCCGAAGGCAAGCCAAGCGACATCAACCAGAAACCGATCGGCACCGGGCCGTTCGTGTTCAAGAGTTATCAGAAAGACTCGAACATTCGTTACACCGGTAATAAACATTACTGGGATCCGAGCCGGGTCAAACTCGACAACCTGATCTTCGCGATCAACACCGACGCCTCGGTGCGCGTGCAGAAGCTCAAGGCTGGCGAATGCCAGATTACCCTGCATCCGCGCCCTGCCGATGTTGAAGCGTTGAAGGCCGACCCGAAACTGCAACTGATTTCCAAACCGGGTTTCAACCTCGGCTACATCGCCTATAACGTCCGCCACAAGCCCTTCGACCAGCTCGAAGTGCGCCAGGCGCTGGACATGGCGGTGAATAAACAAGGAATTCTCAACGCTGTTTATCAGGGCGCCGGTCAACTGGCCGTCAACGCCATGCCGCCGACCCAGTGGTCCTACGACGACAGCATCAAAGACGCCGCCTACAACCCGGAAAAAGCCAAAGAGCTGCTCAAGGCTGCCGGCGTTAAAGAAGGCACCGAGATCACCCTGTGGGCGATGCCGGTGCAGCGCCCGTATAACCCGAACGCCAAACTGATGGCCGAAATGCTCCAGGCGGACTGGGCCAAGATCGGTCTGAAAGTGAAGATCGTCAGCTACGAATGGGGCGAGTACATCAAGCGCACCAAAAATGGCGAGCACGACATCAGCCTGATCGGCTGGACCGGTGACAACGGGGATCCGGACAACTGGCTCGGCACGCTGTACAGCTGCGATGCCATCGGCGGCAACAACTACTCCATGTGGTGCGACCCGGCTTACGACAAGCTGATCAAACAGGCCAAGGTCGTCACCGACCGCGACCAACGCACCGTGCTCTATAAACAGGCCCAGCAATTGCTTAAACAGCAAGTGCCGATCACGCCTGTCGCCCACTCGACGGTCAACCAGCCGTTAAGCGCGAGGATCGAAGGGTTCAAAGTCAGCCCGTTCGGTCGCAACGTGTTCTCGGGTGTCGGTATCGATTAAACCAGATGATTAGCCGCAACGCTGGGGGGCGCTGTCTAGCCCCTCACGCAAGCGCTTTGCCGAAATTCGCCAATCCGGCTTTTTGCAAACGTTTGCGATGTGTGAACGAGTTCTAAACCAATAACCGGCATACCAAAAAAAGCCGGCATAAAAAGAAAGTAAAGGAGCTTCACCCATGAAACTGAGCAGCACCGCGATACTGGCTCTGGCCATCAGCAGCGTCACCGCCACGGCGTACGCAGAAACCCAAAGCCAGGCGTTCACTCCAGTAACCGTCAACGAGAAGAGCGCCCAGGCCGAGGCCACCGGCTTCCTCGAAGGTCAATCGATCAGCGGTTCGACCCGCAACTGGTACGCCAACGAGCAACTCAAGCGCGGCGGCAAGTTCGCCTATCGCAAGAACGGCCAATCGACCGAAACCGACCGCCGCATCAACTGGGTGCAAGGCACGATCATCAAGTACAACTCGGGCTTCACCGAAGGTACTGTCGGTTTCAGCACCGAAGTGGCGGCCTACAACGCCATCGCTCTTGAGCGTGACCGCGAGAACCTCGCCTCCAACAACGGCGGCGCACCGGGCACTCGTCCAGGCGCAGGCAACAACCGTACGCTGACCAAAGAAGGCGGTGACGCTCAAGGTCAATGGAGCAAAGTGGGCCTGGCCAACATCAAGGCACGTATCTCCAATACCACCCTGACCGCCGGCCGCATGAACTTCAGCAGCCCGCAGGTCGACGTGATCGGCAACCGTCCGCTGCCGTCGAGCTTCGAAGGTATCGCGATCCACAGCGAAGAGCTGAACAACCTCTCGTTCGACCTGGCAACGTTCGACCGCGTCTCGCCTCGTACCGAAGAGAGCCTCAGCAAGTTCCGCTCCGAATACGGCAACATCGACGCCGAAGCTGACCACGTGAATACCGCCGGTATCTCGTACCAGCCGTTCGCCAGCCTGACCACCAGCCTGTGGGGCACCCAGGCTGAAGACCTGTGGAACCAGTACTACTTCGGCGCCACCCACGTGCTGGGTGACAGCTCGATCCTCAGCCTGACCACCGGCCTGAACTACTACAAGACTGTCGACGAAGGCAAAAAACTGCTGGGCGACATCGACAACGACACCTACTCGCTGTCGTTCGGCCTGACTCACCTGGCACACACCCTGACCTTCTCGTATCAGGAAGTGAACGGTAACGAGTACTTCGACTACCTGCACGAAACCAACGGTATCTACCTGGCCAACTCCCTGCTCTCGGACTT
The DNA here is from genome assembly GCF_949767675.1 of Pseudomonas sp. IT-P395. NCBI lineage: Bacteria > Pseudomonadati > Pseudomonadota > Gammaproteobacteria > Pseudomonadales > Pseudomonadaceae > Pseudomonas > Pseudomonas sp. IT-P395. The sequence goes on along the minus strand of NZ_CATKPW010000013.1, from coordinate 8,389 downwards.
CAACGGCCCGAACGAGAAGTCCTTCCAGGTTTCCTACGGCATCAACATGGCCGAATACGGTGTACCGGGCCTGAAGTTCAACATCTACCAGGCGCGCGGCTGGGGCATCGACGGCACTCACTACAAAGGTGGCGGCTACGACGGTGTGCAATCGATGGACGGCGAGCACCACTATGAATACGGCATCGGTGCAACCTATGCCGTACAGAGCGGGCCACTCAAAGCCACCACGATTCGCGGCACTTACACCGCTCACCGCGCCAGCGAAAACCAGGCTGACGGCAGCATCAACGAGTTCCGTCTCGTGACCACGATTCCATTCAACATCCTGTAAAAAACGCCAACCGACGGCTGACTCATGATGAGTCGGCCGTTCGGTTTTTTGTCTTCAACCGATTGCAGAGGGTTATCGATGAAAATGCTTCCCCTACGTGCGGCCATCGCGGCTGCGTTGCTGAGTGTCGCTGTCGGCGTCTCGGCCAAACCCTTGGTGGTCTGCACCGAAGCCAGTCCGGAAGGCTTCGATATGGTCCAGTACACAACTGCAGTCACGGCGGACGCTGTGGCCGAAACCATCTTCAACCGCCTGGCTGACTTCAAGCCCGGCACCACTGAAGTGATCCCGGCACTCGCCGAGTCCTGGGACATCAGCGAAGACGGCCTGACCTACACGTTCCACCTGCGCAAAGGCGTCAAGTTTCACACCACCGAATATTTCAAGCCGACCCGCGACATGAACGCCGACGACGTGGTCTGGAGCTTCCAGCGTCAACTGGACCCGAATCACCCGTGGCACAAACTGTCGAGCGTGGGCTTCCCGTACTTTGAAAGCATGGGCTTCAAGGAACTGCTGAAGAATGTCGAGAAAGTCGACGACAACACGGTCAAGTTCACCCTGACCCGCCGCGAAGCGCCGTTCCTGGCCGACATCGCGATGGCGTTCTCCTCGATCTACCCGGCCGAATACGCCGACCAATTGCTCAAAGCCAACAAGACCGGCGACCTCAACAACAAGCCGATCGGCACCGGCCCGTTCATCTTCCAGCGCTACGCCAAGGATGCGCAGGTGCGCTTCAAGGCCAACCCGGAGTATTTCCGTGGCAAGCCGCCAGCCGATGCGTTGATCCTGGCGATCGCCACCGACAACAACGTGCGCCTGCAGAAGCTCAAGGCCAACGAATGCCAGATCGCGCTGTATCCAAAACCGGATGACATTCCGAGCATCAAGAAAGACGCCAAGCTCAAGGTCGATGAACTGAACGCGATGACCGTTTCGTACATCGCCATGAACACCCAGCACAAATACATGAGCGACGTGCGTGTGCGTAAAGCGATCGATATCGCCTTCGACAAAGCCGCTTACGTCAACGCGCTGTTTGGCCCGGGCAATGCGACCGTCGCGGTCAACCCGTACCCGGACACGCTGCTGGGCTACAACCACGACCTGAAGAACCCGCCACGTGACCTCGACAAGGCCCGCGCCCTGCTCAAGGAAGCCGGGGTTCCGGAAGGCACCGTGTTTACCTTGTTTACCCGTAACGGCGGTGGCCCGACCAACCCCAACCCGATGCTCGGCGCGCAGATGATGCAGGCTGACCTGGCGAAAGTCGGGATCAAGATCGACATTCGCGTGATGGAATGGGGCGAAATGCTCAAACGCGCCAAGGCCGGTGAGCACGATATGGTCTCGGCCGGATGGGCGGGCGACAACGGCGACCCGGATAACTTCCTGACGCCTATGCTCAGTTGCGAAGCTGCCAAGAACGGCGAAAACTACGCGCGCTGGTGCAACGAGAAATTCCAGGCACTGCTCGACGAAGCACGGGCTAAAGTAGATCCGGCCGAACGCGCGAAACTCTACGAGCAGGCTCAGGTCCTGTTTAATCAGGATCAACCGTGGATCAGCATGGCCCACACGCGGATGTTTACTGCAATGCGCAACAACGTAGAGGGCTATCACATCAGCCCTCTCACCACTAATAACTTCGCCACCACCCAGGTGAAGTAGATAAGAAACTCCCGGTGTTCCTGACCCCAGGGACACCGGGCACGCCTAACCGGCTGATGAGGTACCACACAAGATGTTTAGTTTTATTGCCCGCCGACTGGGGTTGTTGATCCCCACGTTTTTCGGCATCACCTTGCTGACTTTCGCGTTGATTCGCATGATTCCGGGCGACCCCGTGGAAGTGATGATGGGCGAACGTCGGGTCGACCCCGAAATGCACGCTCAGGCAATGGAACGCCTAGGTCTGAACAAGCCACTGTATGCCCAGTATCTGGACTACATCGGCAAACTGGCTCAAGGCGACCTCGGCGAATCCCTGCGTACGCGTGAAAGCGTGTGGACCGAGTTCACCTCTCTCTTTCCGGCGACCCTGGAACTGTCCATGGCCGCCCTGCTGTTCGCCGGCATTCTCGGTCTTCTGGCCGGGGTGATCGCGGCACTCAAGCGAGGATCGCTGTTCGACCACGGGGTGATGGGCATCTCCCTCGCGGGCTATTCGATGCCGATCTTCTGGTGGGGCCTGATCCTGATCATGTTCTTCTCGGTGAGCCTGGGCTGGACCCCCGTTTCCGGGCGGATCGATTTGCTCTATGACATCGAGCCGCGCACCGGTTTCATGCTGATCGACACGCTGCTGGCCGATGACGTCGGTGCGTTCTTCGATGCCCTGCATCACCTGATCCTGCCGGCCATCGTGCTCGGCACCATTCCGCTGGCAGTGATCGCACGGATGACCCGTTCGTCGATGCTTGAAGTGCTGCGCGAAGACTACATCCGCACCGCCAAGGCCAAGGGCCTGTCGCCGTCGCGCGTGGTGTTCGTCCACGGCCTGCGTAACGCGCTGATTCCGGTACTCACCGTGGTCGGTCTGCAAGTCGGCACCCTGCTGGCCGGTGCGGTCCTGACCGAAACCATCTTCTCCTGGCCCGGCATCGGTAAATGGCTGATCGAAGCCATCGGCGCCCGGGACTACCCGGTTGTGCAAAACGGCATCCTGTTAATCGCCTGCCTGGTGATTCTGGTCAACTTCGTAGTGGACATCCTCTACGGCTTTGCCAACCCACGCATCCGTCATCAGCGCTGAGGTCAATAACCATGAGCACTCCAACATCCTCAGTAGCCACCGCCGCCGCCAACGCGGATCAAAGCCTGCTGTACCCGTCGCCGTACAAAGAATTCTGGCAAGCCTTCTCGAAGAACAAGGGCGCAGTTGCTGGCCTCCTGTTCATGCTGCTGATCATTTTCTGCGCGCTGTTCGCGCCGTGGGTCGCGCCGCATAACCCGAGCGAGCAATACCGTGACTTCCTGCTGACGCCACCGGCGTGGCTGGAAGGCGGACAGATGCAATTCCTGCTCGGCACCGATGAACTGGGGCGTGACCTGCTGTCGCGTCTGATCCAGGGCTCGCGCCTGTCGCTGCTGATCGGTTTGTCGTCGGTGGTGATGTCGCTGATTCCGGGGATCCTCCTCGGTCTGTTCGCCGGGTTCTTCCCGAAGATGATCGGCCCGACCATCATGCGTCTGATGGACATCATGCTGGCCCTGCCGTCGCTGCTGCTGGCTGTGGCGATTGTCGCCATCCTCGGCCCTGGCCTGATCAACACCGTGATCGCCATTGCTGTGGTGTCCTTGCCGTCCTACGTGCGTCTGACCCGTGCCGCCGTGATGGGCGAACTGAACCGCGACTACGTGACCGCCGCGCGCCTGGCCGGTGCCGGTCTGCCACGCCTGATGTTCATCACCGTGCTGCCGAACTGCATGGCGCCGCTGATCGTTCAGGCGACCCTGAGCTTCTCTTCGGCGATTCTCGATGCCGCCGCACTGGGCTTCCTCGGCCTTGGCGTACAACCGCCGACCCCTGAGTGGGGCACCATGCTGGCCTCGGCCCGCGACTACATCGAACGCGCCTGGTGGGTAGTCAGTCTGCCTGGTTTGACCATTTTGCTCAGCGTGCTGGCAATCAACTTGATGGGCGACGGTCTGCGCGATGCGCTGGACCCGAAACTCAAGAACGCCGCCTGAGGAGATTCCCATGTCACTGCTAGAAATCAAGAATCTCAACGTTCGCTTCGGCGACAAGACCGCGACCCCGGTGGTCGACGGCCTCGACCTGAAAGTCGACAAAGGCGAAGTACTGGCCATCGTCGGCGAATCGGGTTCGGGTAAATCCGTGACCATGATGGCGCTGATGGGCCTGATCGAGCATCCCGGCATCGTCACCGCCGACTCGCTCAGCTTCGACGGCAAAGACATGCTCAAGCTGAGCAACCGTCAGCGTCGGCAAATCGTCGGCAAAGACCTGTCAATGGTCTTTCAGGACCCGATGACCGCACTGAACCCGAGCTACACCGTCGGTTTCCAGATCGAAGAAGTGCTGCGTCTGCACCTGAAAATGTCCGGCAAGCAAGCGCGCAAACGTGCGATCGAGCTGCTGGAAAAAGTCGAAATCCCGGGCGCCGCGAGCCGTATGGACGCCTACCCGCACCAGCTGTCCGGCGGTATGAGCCAGCGTGTTGCGATTGCCATGGCGATTGCCGGCGAGCCGAAACTGCTGATCGCTGACGAACCGACCACGGCACTCGACGTAACCATTCAGGCGCAGATCATGGATCTGCTGCTGGCGTTGCAGAAAGAACAGAACATGGGCCTGGTGCTGATCACTCACGACCTCGCGGTCGTGGCTGAAACCGCCCAGCGCGTCTGCGTGATGTACGCCGGTCAAGCCGTTGAAGTCGGCCAAGTGCCGCAACTGTTCGACATCCCGGCGCACCCGTACAGCGAAGCGCTGCTCAAGGCGATTCCCGAGCACAGCCTCGGCGCCTCACGCCTGTCGACCCTGCCGGGTATCGTCCCGGGCCGCTACGACCGTCCGCAGGGTTGCCTGCTGTCGCCGCGCTGCCCGTACGTGCAGGACAGCTGCCGCACGCAGCGTCCAGGCCTTGATCCGAAAAGCAACAGCCTCGCGCGCTGCTTCTTCCCGCTGAACCAGGAGGTGGCGTAATGGCCGTCGTACTTACCGCCCGCGACCTGACCCGTCACTACGAAGTCTCCCGTGGCCTGTTCAAGGGCCACGCGACCGTGCGCGCACTCAACGGTGTGTCGTTCGAACTGGAAGCCGGCAAGACCCTCGCCGTGGTAGGCGAGTCGGGCTGCGGCAAATCCACCCTCGCCCGCGCTTTGACGCTGATTGAAGATCCGTCGTCCGGATCCTTGAAAATCGCCGGCCAGGAAGTCGCCGGCGCCGACAAGGCGCAGCGCAAGCAACTGCGCAAAGACGTGCAGATGGTCTTCCAAAGCCCATACGCCTCGTTGAACCCACGGCAGAAAGTCGGTGATCAGCTCGGCGAACCGCTGCTGATCAACACCAACCTCTCCGCCGCTGAGCGTCGCGAGAAAGTCCAGGCGATGATGAAACAGGTTGGCTTGCGCCCTGAGCATTATCAGCGCTATCCGCACATGTTTTCCGGCGGTCAGCGTCAGCGTATCGCCCTGGCCCGGGCGATGATGCTGCAACCGAAAGTGCTGGTGGCGGACGAACCGACGTCGGCATTGGACGTGTCGATTCAGGCGCAGGTGCTGAACCTGTTCATGGATCTGCAGCAGGAGTTCAACACCGCTTACGTGTTCATCTCGCACAACCTCGCGGTGGTGCAACACGTGGCCGATGACGTGATGGTGATGTACCTAGGTCGCCCGGTAGAACTGGGGCCGAAGAACGACATCTACGAGCGTCCACTTCACCCGTACACCCAGGCGCTGCTCTCGGCGACCCCGACCATTCACCCGGATCCGAACAAGCCGAAAATCAAGATCGTCGGCGAACTGCCTAACCCGCTGAACCCGCCTCCGGGCTGTGCTTTCCACAAGCGCTGCCCGTATGCGACCGAGCGTTGCAGCACGGAAGAGCCAGCGTTGCGCCAGCTCGACAGCCGGCAGGTGGCTTGCCACTACGCCGAGCAGTTCCTCGACGGCGCGGCATAAGCAAATCTGGAGAGCGACACGAAACCTGTAGGAGCTGTCGAGTGAAACGAGGCTGCGATCTTTTGATTGTCAGAATCAGAATCAAAAGATCGCAGCGTGCCGCAGCTCCTACAGGGATCATGTTTATTCAGGGATAACGTGTTGAGCAAACCCCTTCCACCTCGATTGCGCATCAGTCGAGGCAGAAGGGGTTTTCTTTTGCCTGCCATTTACGTTTGGCTATCGCCTTCGTCGTCCGGATCATCAGAGTCCGGCTCATCGGTGGTCGAGTCGTCGTCATCGGCGCTGCCACCCTGCCCCTGATCGCCCGGCTCGGATTCAGACTTGGCGAGCATCAAACCGCTATGCCCCACCTGTCCGTTGAACGCCTGGGAATCATGATCCTCGCACTCGGCCCAGGCCGTCGCGGTGCCGAGGGACAGCATGACCATCACTTTCAACAGTAATAAAACCCGTAGCAACCTGCTTTTCATAGCCGACTCCATCCATTTTCAGGTGAGACATTCGTGCCTGACTGGCGCTGTGTGAAATCTAGTTCCGATCCATCGGGTTCACCAGATAGGACGCTAACGAGCGCGCAGAAATGCCCTCGACAGACAGAATGCTTTCGAATAATGCCAATAGCTGGATCAGCTAAGCGACCGGGCGCACGCGCGTGGCCTGCCAAGTCAGCGGGATGGAAATCAACACCATCAGCGCACTCGCCAGCCACACACTGTGGCCCCCGAATTGACCATACAACTGGCCACTGAGCACCGGTGACAACAGCGCACTGGTGCTCCAGCTCATAAAGAACAGGCCGAAGTACTGACCGCTTTTGCCGGCTTGGGCAAAGCGCATGGCCAGCACATTCAGCGGCGGCATGAAAAACGCCTCGCCCAAGGTCCAGATCAGCGTCGACAGGCAGACGTAAAACAGCCCGGAACCGAACGGCAACATGCCGAGCCCGCAGGCCAGCAACACACTGCCGAGCAGCATTTGTCGACGCATGCCCCATCGCTCGCCCCAATGCGACAACGGAATCTGCAGGGCGATCACCAACAACGCATTGAGGCCAAACTGCCAACCGATCGCTTCGGTGCTCAAGTGATAGTAATCACGCAGATAATTGCCCAGGGTGCTGTAGACCGTGTCGAACGCGATGCCAAGCACAGCCGTCGCCGCCAGCAACCAGAGGAACGGTTTGTCGCGATACGGCCCCCCGGAACCTGCGTCATCCGTGGGCCTTTCGTCATTGATCAGCACCGGACGCTGCCACGTGGTGCGGACGAACCACAGCAAGGCCAGCAACGTCATTGCCGCACTGGCGAAAAATACCCAGCGAAAATCAGCCTGCGCCAAAACCCCGCCCGCCACCCCGGCAGCGGCCATCCCGAGGTTGCGCGCCACCCGGCTCAAGGCCTGCGCACGCGAGCGCTGCGCCACCTCGCAATATTCCATGATCAGGCGCTGATGCAGCGTGCGAATGGCCCCATCGAGGGTTCCGCTGAGCAACAACAATGCCGCCAGCAACGGCACCTGCGTCACCAGCCCCAGCAGCAACAGCACCCACACCGAAACAAAGAACAACGCCGCCGTCAGCCGCGCCGTGCGCACATGATCACTGAGCCAGCCACCGAGCATCGAACCGACCAGCAAACCCGCACCGTACGCCGACAGCAACCAGCCAACCGTCTCGATCGCCAGCCCCAGCTCCTGACGCAGGTACAGTGCCATGAACAGCTTGACCATGCTGCTCAAGCGATTGATGAACAACAGCGCCGCGAGCACCCAGGCCATTACGCTGAAATAACCGTTGAGCCGCAGCAGTTGAGTCAGTCGACTCGTCATTCCCTTGACCTCTCAAAGCGACTTGCGTGGAGCTGGAACACTAACGGCCAGCAGGCTGGTTGTCGCGTTCGAGAACAGCGAGATCACAAAAAACGGAGACGGCCTACAGCCATTGCGCGGACGAAACCAGAAACCGACTTGAGATCAAAAGCCCCTCACCCTATCCCTCTCCCAAAGGGAGAGGGGACTGACCGAGGTGTTTGGGAGAGCTACGCCGACGTGAAATACCGAGTTGAGCGCAGGTTCTGAAACAGGTCAAAAGCCCCTCACCCTAGCCCTCTCCCGGAGGGAGAGGGGACTGACCGCGTGGGCTGGAAGAGATACGCCGACGTGAAATACCGAGTCGAACTCAGATCTTGAAAAGCCCACAAATCGGCTCCCTCTCCCTCGGGAGAGGGCTGGGGTGAGGGGCAAGAGCACCACAAAACCAAAGCCGAACACCCGCTCTTCACCACTCAACAGGATGAGCGTTAGCTCGGCTGCAGCTTTTGATCTTGATCCACGGGCGACATCGGAAGGCTGAGTGGAGGGATTGATCCGAGCGTGGGAGCGCAGCGACCGTTTGGCGCA
>NZ_CATKPW010000012.1:0-128748 GCF_949767675.1 Pseudomonas sp. IT-P395 | reverse complement strand
ACAATGAAGGCGGAACGGTCGAGGTCAAATACGAGATCAAACGCGCGGCGGGCGGGACGAGTTATTCGGATACGTTGAAGTTCAGTGTCGGGGTGGCGCTGGATCTAAAGCCGCCGAGAATTAAAGAAGCACCCAATGACATTCTTCAACCGATCGCTGCCAAGGAAACACTGACGGCGGTGATACCAACGTTCACGAATATGGCTGGTAAAAAAATAAGCGTCGACTTTATCGGCACACCTGGCGAAGGCAGCCAAACAGTTGGCCCAACCGATGTGACCGCACAGGAAGACCTGGAGATCCCCCTAGACAACTCACTGGTGGCGTTCAATCTGGGAAAAACGGTGAAAGTCTCCTATCACGTTTTCCTTGATGAAAAATTGCTGGGTTCACATGAGTCACAAGTAACCGTCCAAAACTTCATTGCGCAGGATCCCAATCTGCCAAGGCCAGCTATTGCGGGACAAACTGGCACAGAGCTGAACACTGGCAACCTGCCGAATGACGCGCAGGTGCAAATTGAAAAGTGGCCTTTGCAATTGCTCCATCAAAATATCTGGCTGCGTTACGATGGTATTGACAACGATGGAAACGCCATTGCCAAAGTATTCTGGGCGGGAGCTGCGCACAAAGGTGACGACGGACTGTTTTATCGTGCGGAGGTTGCCTGGCTGCGCAATCTGAAAGACGGGAGCTTGTTAACCATAACGTTCAAATTGAACTTCGACAAAGTGGCCAATGACGGTAGGGCAGTACTGTTTCCGTTACGCACTTACACGATCAAAGCCATCGAGGAAGTGGTGCCGATCATTGACTCGGTCAAAGGCTCGTCCAGCAATGAAGACATTCCCGCCGGCGGCCAGACCGTAGAAACGACCATTATCCTGTCGGGTACGGCCACTCCAGACACAAAAATCGATCTGGCCAATAACGGCGCACTGATGCCGAATACTGAAGTTCAGGTAGATCCACTGGGGGAATGGACATTTCGACTGACCGGACTGGTGGCAGGTAATACCTACAAACTGAGCGCCCGACGCAAGGACGGCATACTGTCCGATGCCCGCGATGTTGTTGTGGTCGCGCTGGTAGTGCCGACGCTGGACAATGTGCTGGATGACAAAGGCATCGAGGTGCCCGATCGTCAATTCACCGTCAGCACCCAGTTGAAACTCAAAGGCACAGCGAGCTACGGTCAGAAGGTCGAAATTTTTGAAGGAGACGGCCCGAGCCACACCTCCAAGGGGGTGGCCACCGCCTCGACAGCAACAGGCATATGGGAGTTGCCTATTACTGTTGCAGTGGGTGCCCGGAGGTTATACGCAGGATCGCTGTATACTCCGTCCCTGCAATGGTCAAATGTGCGCACACTGACCGTAACGGAAGCCACCGCTCCAACACTGGACAATGTATTGGACGACAAAGGGGTGGTAGTGCCAAAGAATACAAACACTCTCAGTACGTCTCTGACACTCAAAGGCAGCGCCAGCATCGGTCAGAAAGTCGAAATATTCGACGGCACGACTTCCATAGGTGAAGTCACCGCTACATCGGGTAATTGGGAAAAGCTGATTACAGGCCTGAGCCTTACCTCGCACACTTTCACCGCTAAAGCAGTATACGGTTCTGGAGCTGTCTCGACCGCGTGGAAGGTCACCGTGCAAGCATTCACGCTGGATCGGTCGCCCATGAATCTCAATGGTTTATGTTTGATTCTGGATCCGTCCAGTTCACCCAGGTGGAAAAAATCGGGCGTTGTAGAACCAGGTACCACGCAAACTCGCCGTCCGACAGTAGCAGCAGAACCGGTTAGTTACGCGTCATCCAATCCATCGATCGCATCAGTCGATTCCTCTGGAAAAGTAACCAGCGTAAACAAAGGCAAATCAATCATCACTGTAACTGACGCGAGATTGAATTCAGGAACCTACGAAGTGAACGTGACCAATGTTCATCGCATCACAATCCGCCGTGGCACCGTAACGTCCGCACAAGGAAATGCTTGGATTGCCTCTGTTGGTGGTATCAACGGCGGAGAATATGTAATGAACACACTGCAACGCTTGTGCTCAAATGATGGCGAACTAGGAACTCATTACACTGGATCGGCTACACAATTTTATAGCCTCGGTTCTCTTTCAACTCAGGCCCTTCTAGTGACTGCTCATGCTGGCTCAGATTTGTCTCGCGACAGTGCGGTAGCCATGATCCCTGTTTAATCGTGTCTTTTGGCGATGTCTGGAGCAGATTTATTTAACCAGTGATTTAAACAGTGAGGCTTGACCGGAATTTTTCTGCTGACCGGGATGGCCCTTTCGCGAGCAGGCTCGCTCCCACAGGGAAACGCATTCCAAATGTGGGAGCGAGCTTGCTCGCGAAGGGGCGAGTGAGGTCAGCGCAAATCGCCTTTTAAACTCAGGCGTTTAAAAGACACCTTCAGACACGCCTTCCAGGCTACAAATTCTTGCGCCATTGCCTACAGCTACGCCAGAATCCGCCGGCTTGTGCGCTTTGGGGTCGGGTTCTATTGTGGTCCGGTCGCTGACAAATCAGCGATCGGGTTTAGCGACCCGGACCATCTCAGTGCATCAGCGTTCGTGGCTTCGTTGTAGGACTCTTCGCCTGCAATTACGTTATGGCGGCTGTATGCGGGAGACCTTTGGGTCTACCGGGGTGCCTGTGACCGGTTCGCTAACCTGCGTACAGCTGCCACCTTCACTTGTTTAGCGACAGGGAAAGAGTGGCTCCATAACCTCAGGAGCTTCACCATGATCAAACCAACACCCAACCCACCCGAAATCGATCTCGCCTCCCCCTACGAATCCCTCGATTCAAAAAAGCTCAACGACGCCGCCGAACGCGCGCTCGATCACTACCTCTGCCCACCCGGCTCCACCCCACCACCGCGCAGAACCCGCCGGATGTACGCCGTTACCGCCGACTTCAAAAACGAGGAGCTGCTGGCCGATGCCAGCGAAACCCTCGCCTCAGCCAGAACCATCGCCCATGACTTTGCCCATCTCATACCGGCGTCGCAGCGCAGGACGCTGTTGGGGATCGCGCAATTGATCATGCTCGGGGAACTGGCGGTGAACCGGGTGATGGATAATCTGGAGTTGCCGGGTTGACGCAGGCATTGGGGTCACCTGCTGATTGATCCAGCGTCAATTCTGACGCCTACGCGAGCAGGCTCGCTCCCACCGTTGAACGGCTTCCAAAGTGGGAGCGCGAATACTGGCTAAGGCGCAACACAAAACCTTGAGGCAGAAAAAACCCGCCGCCCCGTTTCAATCGGGGCGGCGGGTTGCAGATCACTACGCCGTTAAAACCTGCTCAGGTGTAATCGGGCCGAAACTGAGCTTCTTGCCGTTGATATAGCGCGCGCCCTTGAGCAGCTCCGTACCCTCAATAACGACGACCTCGTCCTGCGGGTACATAAACGTCACCACCGATATCGGCGTCGTACGCTCCGGCAGCCCCCAAGACACTTTTGTCCGCTGCTCTATGAGGGTGAGTGCCCAACCAAACCAAATGATGGGGAGGTCTTCGATCTTGATTTCGCGCTCCGGATTTTCCCAACGAAAGTCCTGCCGCGCCGTCAACAAAAGCGCATTCCCCTCTATGACGAATTGCGGCTTGCCAAATCGCCTCTCCATTTCACTGTTGATCCAGACATCCAGGTACAAATCCGGATCGGTGAAGAGCTCGAAAAGCATCGCACTGTTGACGATTTTTCCTGCAGAAGCACCAATCACACTGTAGTGATTGTGGTACGCCAACCCCTCCAGTTCCGGCCGAATCGCGTTGTTCGACACTTCCAGATAATTGGCGCTGTAGGCGTTGGCCATCTGTTTGAAATGGGTGAAGTCCAGCATCAACTTGAAAGTCACGGTGTAACCGATTGCGCGATCGGCTGTACGCTGCTCCAACACTCCCGAGACGAATTCGACCTCCATACCTTGCAACTTTATGTGGGGCTGGTCTGCCATGATTGCTTCCTCTGAAACCCGATGCAGGCGCCGCTCCCTGGTACTCGTATCAGATGAACAGAGCGACCAATGCAGGGAAATGCCGGGAGAATTCCCATGGCAATGAGAGCGCCGGCGGGCGCAGCCGTCTACTGTCAGACTTGACAGGTTCAGAGGCTTTCCAGACAGACGGTAACCGTCAGGAATCGCGACGCAGATCCGGCGGAATCGGCAAGTCGTCCTTGAGCGGATCCGGGCGTTTGCCCTTGCCGGCGCGGTACTGGCGAATCTGGTAGACGTAGGCCAAGACCTGAGCCACCGCCAGATACAACCCGCCGGGAATTTCCTGCTCCAGTTCGGTGGAGTAGTAGATCGAACGCGCCAGCCCCGGCGATTCGAGGAGCATGACGTTGTTGGCGACGGCGATTTCGCGGATTTTCAGCGCGAGGAAGTCGCTGCCCTTGGCCAGCAGGATCGGCGCCCCGCCCTTTTCCGAGTCGTACTTGAGCGCGACGGCGTAGTGGGTCGGGTTGGTGATAACCACGTCGGCGTCAGGAATTGCCGCCATCATCCGCCGCTGGGACATTTCGCGCTGGGTCTGGCGGATGCGCTGTTTGACCTCCGGACGACCCTCCTGATCCTTGTGCTCGTCGCGCACTTCCTGCTTGGTCATCAGCAGTTTCTTGTGCGCTTCCCAGAGCTGCACCGGCACATCGACAGCGGCGATGATGATCAGGCCGCAGGCCAGCCACAAGGTACTCCAGCCGACCAGAGTGACGCTGTGAATAATCGCCATCTCCAGCGGCTCGTGGGCGATGCGCATCAAGTCATCGACATCCGACATCAGCACCACCAACGCCACCCCCAAGGTGACCAGAAACTTGGCCAGCGCCTTGAGCAGTTCGACTACAGCCTTGAACGAAAACATTCGCTTCAAGCCTGCCGCCGGGTTCATCCGGCTGAACTTGGGCGCCATGGAACCGGCCGCAAACAGCCAGCCACCGAGGGAAATCGGCCCGATCAGCGCCGCGAGCAACAGGGTGATCATGAACGGCTGGATGGCCAACAACGCCATCTGACCCGACTTCAACAGAAATGCGCCCATGGAACCCTGATCCATGATCACCTCACGCGACAGCGTGAAGTTCAGGCGCATCAGCTCCATCAAGTCTTCGGCGAGCATGCCGCCGAACACCAGCAGCGCGCCGGCGCCGGCCATCATCACGGCGAGGGTGTTGAGTTCTTTGGAACGAGCAATCTCGCCCTTCTCACGGGAGTCTTTTTTGCGTTTGTCCGTGGGGTCTTCTGTTTTGTCCTGACCGCTTTCGCTCTCTGCCATGACTCAGCGCGCCCGTGCCAGTTCGCGTAGCAGCTGCAAGGCTTCAGTGGCCAGCGGCTGATACTGATTGAGAATGTCCGCCAGACCAACCCAGACGATAAACAGACCGAGGACCAAGGTCAGCGGAAAACCGATGGAAAAAATGTTCAGTTGCGGTGCGGCGCGAGTCATTACGCCAAATGCGATGTTGACCACCAGCAGCGCCGTAACTGCCGGCAATACCAGCAGCAACGCCGCACCAAGGACCCAGCCGAGTTTGCCGGCCAGCTCCCAGTAATGCGCGGTCATCAGACCGCTGCCGACCGGTAGCGTGGTGAAGCTTTCGGTGAGCACTTCGAAGACCACCAGGTGGCCGTTCATCGACAGGAACAGCAGCGTCACCAGCATGGTGAAGAATTGCCCGATCACTGCCACCGAGACACCGTTGGCCGGGTCGACCATCGAGGCGAAACCCATGCCCATCTGGATCGCGACAATCTGCCCGGCCACGGCGAAGGCCTGGAAAAACAGTTGCAGGGAAAACCCGAGCACCGCGCCAACGAGAATCTGCTCGGCTATCAGCAGCAAACCGCTGAGGTCCAGCGGGCTGACCGCCGGCATCGGCGGCAGGCTCGGCGCAATGCACACGGTGATCGCCACCGCGAAATACAGGCGGATCCGGCGTGACACCAGGGTGGTGCCGAACACCGGCATCACCATCAGCATCGACGCCACGCGAAACAGCGGCAACATGAACGACGCCACCCAGGTACTGATCTGGGTGTCGGTCAGCTGAAGCAGCGATTGCATGGCTTAGCCGATGACCATCGGGATGTTTTTGTACAACTGAATGATGTATTCCATGAACGTCTGCACGATCCACGGACCGGCGACGATCAACGTCACCAGCATCACCAGCAGACGCGGCAGGAAGCTCAACGTCTGTTCGTTGATCTGGGTCGCAGCCTGGAACATCGCCACCAGCAAGCCGACCAACAGGCTGGGCACAACCAGAATCGCGACCATCAATGTGGTCAGCCAAAGGGCTTCACGAAAGATATCGACCGCAACTTCCGGCGTCATGGCGAGACACCTCCAAAACTGCTGGCCAAGGTGCCGATGATCAGCGCCCAGCCATCCACCAGCACGAACAGCATGATCTTGAACGGCAGCGAAATGATCAGCGGCGAGAGCATCATCATACCCATCGCCATCAGCACACTGGCCACGACGAGGTCGATGATCAGGAACGGAATGAAGATCATGAAGCCGATCTGGAACGCGGTTTTAAGCTCGGAGGTGACGAACGCCGGCACCAGAATGGTCAGCGGCGCCTGATCCGGGGTGGCGATGTCGGTGCGCTTGGACAGGCGCATGAACAGCTCCAGATCGCTGGTGCGGGTCTGGGCGAGCATGAAGTCCTTGATCGGCACCTGGGCTTTTTCTACCGCTTGCTGGGCGGTGAGTTTTTCCGCCAGATACGGTTGCAGCGCATCGTTGTTAACCCGATCGAACACCGGGGCCATGATGAACAGGGTGAGGAACAGCGCCATGCCGGTGAGGATCTGGTTCGACGGCGTCTGCTGCAGGCCGAGGGCCTGACGCAGGATCGAGAAGACGATGATGATCCGGGTGAAACTGGTCATCAGAATCACGGCCGCCGGAATGAAGCTCAGCGCGGTCATGATCAGCAGGATCTGCAGACTGACCGAATACTCCTGCGCGCCATCGGCGTTGGTGCCCAGCGTGATCGCCGGGATCGACAACGGATCGGCGGCGAACGCCAGCGGCGCGGCCAGCAACAAGGCCAGCGTCAAGACGATGCGTAACGCACCCATTACTTCGTATCCTTCTGATCCTTGCCGAGTATCTTCAGCAACTGCTGGGCAAAATCCGGAGTGGCTTTTTCACTGGTGCTCGGCACTGGCACCGGCTCCTTGAGCACGTGCAGCGCGGTGATGGTGCCGGGGCTCAAGCCGAGCAGAATTTGCTCGTTGCCGACCTGCACCAGCAACAAACGGTCACGCGGCCCGAGCGCGCGCGAACCGATCAGCTCGATCACTTGCCCCTTGCCGGCCGGACCCGCCTGCTGCACCCGGCGCAACAGCCAGGCGAGGAAGAAGATCAACCCCAGCACCAGCAACAGGCCGAACACCAGTTGCGTCAGTTGCCCGGCCACTCCGCTGTTGACCATCGGCGCGGTGGCGGCAGGCACTGTGGTGGTCGTCGACGGTTCGGCGGCCAGCACGCTCAATGGCAATGCCAGCAAAGCCCAGAGAAACCGTTTCACTCAGCGCAGCTTCTTGATGCGTTCGCTTGGGCTGATCACGTCAGTCAGACGGATGCCGAACTTCTCGTTGACCACTACCACTTCGCCGTGCGCGATCAGCGTGCCGTTGACCAGCACGTCCAGCGGCTCACCGGCCAGACGATCGAGCTCGATCACCGAACCCTGGTTGAGTTGCAGCAGGTTGCGGATGTTGATGTCGGTGCTGCCGACTTCCATCGAGATCGATACCGGGATGTCGAGGATGACGTCCAGGTTCGGGCCGTCGAGGGTCACCGGATCGTTGTTCTTCGGCACGCTGCCGAACTCTTCCATCGGCAGACGCGAGCCGCTGGCTGCGTCGGCGGCCAGCAGGGCGTCGATGTCAGCTTGACCGTCACCGGTTTCTTCCAGGGCCGCAGCCCATTCGTCAGCCAGTGCCTGGTCGTCCTGGGCGTTCATATCGTCGTTCATCATGTGTCCTCGGCGGGCAACAATTCAGTTAATGCAAAAGGGGGTGTGGCGCCGTTTCAGCGGCGCTCGATCGGCTCGATCACTTGCAACGCGAGGTTGCCTTTGTGTGAGCCCATCTTGACCTTGAAGGCCGGCACGCCGTTGGCGCGCATGATCATTTCGTCCGGCATCTCGACCGGGATCACATCCCCCGGCTGCATGTGCAGGATGTCACGCAGCTTCAACTGGCGCCGCGCGACGGTGGCACCGATCGGCACGTCGACGTCGAGCACGTCCTGGCGCAGGGCGTTGACCCAGCGCTCGTCCTGATCGTCGAGGTCGGACTGGAAACCGGCATCGAGCATTTCGCGCACCGGTTCGATCATCGAGTACGGCATGGTCACGTGCAGATCGCCGCCACCGCCATCGAGTTCGATGTGGAAGGTGGAGACCACGATCGCTTCGCTCGGGCCGACGATGTTGGCCATGGCCGGGTTCACTTCCGAGTTGATGTACTCGAAATTGACTTCCATGATCGCCTGCCAGGCTTCTTTCAAATCGACGAAAGCCTGCTCCAGCACCATGCGCACCACGCGCAGTTCGGTCGGGGTGAATTCACGCCCTTCGATCTTGGCGTGACGGCCGTCGCCACCGAAGAAGTTGTCCACCAGTTTGAACACCAGTTTGGCGTCAAGGATGAACAGCGCGGTGCCGCGCAACGGTTTGATCTTGACCAGGTTGAGGCTGGTCGGTACGTACAGCGAGTGCACGTATTCGCCGAACTTCATCACCTGTACGCCACCGACGGCAACGTCCGCCGAACGGCGCAGCATGTTGAACATGCTGATGCGGGTGTAGCGGGCAAAACGCTCGTTGATCATTTCCAGAGTCGGCATGCGTCCACGGACGATGCGATCCTGGCTGGTCAGGTCGTAGCTTTTGACACTGCCGGGTTCGGCAGCGTTATCGGTCTGTACCAGACCATCGTCGACGCCATGCAACAGCGCGTCGATTTCATCCTGGGACAGCAGATCCTGCACGGCCATGTCGTGTTCCTACTGCAGTACGAAATTAGTGAAAAGCAACTGTTCGATCACCACTTTGCCCAGCTCTTTCTGCGCCACTTCCTGGACGCTGGCGGTGGCCTTCTGGCGCAACATCTCCTGGCCGACCGGGGTCGCCAAGGTGGCGAAATCCTGACCGGAGAAGAGCATCACCAGGTTGTTGCGGATAACCGGCATGTGCACTTTGAGCGCTTCCAGATCAGCCTGATTACGCGCCAGCATGGTGATGCTCACCTGCATGTAGCGCTGACGGCCGTTCTGGTTGTAGTTGGCAACGAAGGCCGGCGCCATCGGCTCGAAAATCGCCGGTTGCTTGCCGACAGGCGCTGCATCGGCGGCCTCGGCAGGCTTGCTCTGGGCACTGTGCATGAAGAACCAGGTCGCCCCCACGGATGCACCAATGGCCAGCAGCAACGCCAGCACGATCACAATGATCAGCTTGAGTTTGCCTTTGGTTGCGGGGTCTTTCACTGCTGCTGTTTCGCTCTTCGCCATGCCAATAATCCGTCACTATTCGGGTTTTCACAGTCGCACGGCAAGGCAAGAGCAAGTGTTATGCCAGAAGTGTCGGAGGTCGTGGAGACAACGCTAAAGTCAAAGGCACCCTCACCCCAGCCCTCTCCCGGAGGGAGAGGGGGCCGACCGAGTTATTTTGCCGTGATACGTCGACCTGAAGTACCGAGTCGACTATGGATTCACAGCAAAAGTATCAGATCGGCGTACTTCCCCAGCATCCCCCAATCAGTCCCCTCTCCCTCTGGGAGAGGGCTAGGGAGGGTTTTCAGAGGCCGACCGAGGTGCCTTGCTTCATATACCGAGCTGAAAGACCGGATCGATTATGGATTCACGGCAGAAGTATCAGGTCGGCGTACTTCGCCAGCATCCCCCAATCAGTCCCCTCTCCCACTGGGAGAGGGCTAGGGTGAGGGTTTTCAGAGGCCGACCGAGGTGTCTTGCTTCATACACCGACCTGAGAGACCGGATCGATTATGGATTCACGGCAGAACTATCAGGTCGGCGTACTTCGCCAGCATCCCCCAATCAGTCCCCTCTCCCTCTGGGAGAGGGCTAGGGTGAGGGGCTTTTGATTTGATCAGGCGTAATAGTCGACCGCGCTGCTGCCGATCACGCTGGTGGTTTGCGCAGCGGCATCAGCAATGGCGGCAGGCGCCAGTTCTTCATCCGCCGAATCGAGGCGACCACCGGCAGCGCGGGTGTGGCCACTCTGGCCCTGTTGCGCCTGCTCCTGACCTTGCTGGCCCTGCCAGCCACGGCTCTGATCGGAGACATTGACGTCAACCTGGCCCATGCCCTGCTGGTTGAACATTTCACGCAGGCGATGCATCTGCCCGTCCAGCGCTTCACGCACACTTGGATGCGCGCTCATGAACGTGACCTGGGTCTGTTGATCCGGGACCATGTTCACGCGGATGTCCAGACGTCCCAGCTCCGCTGGCTGCAACTGAATGTCCGCCGCCTTCAGATTGGCGCTCGACAGATACATGACGCGGTTGACCACTTCCTCGGTCCAGCCGCTCTGGTGCATGGCAATCGGCTGATTCACCAGCACCGCATTCGCGGTCTTCGGCGTAGCCGCCTGCGTCAGTGCCGCCAGACGGTTGGCGAAGTCATCCACACGGGTATCGCTGGTCGCAGTCTTGAGATCTTTGAGGCCATCGTCGATCAACCCGCTGAAGGCTTTTTCGCCGCCCTGGCTGGTGCTGTCCTTATCGGCTTGTACGTCGAGCATGCTGGCCATGCCAGCGGCAAAGTTCTGCGCCGCAGTCAATTCGCCGTCGGCCTGAGCCTGAGCTGGCGACGCTTTCGGCTGCGCCTGGCTGGCAGCGGAAATGTGCCCGCCCTGCTCCATCGCCATGCGCACGGCCGGCATCGAATCGAGGGGATCGGCCGAAGGGTCGAAATCGCTGTCGGTGGCCGGTGCCGGATCTTTGACCGTACCTGGTAGCGCGGCAACGGCTGGGGTTTCGGTTTCAGGCTGGGCAGTCGCGACGACCGCCGGAGTCTGCACAACCGGCGCCGCAACCACCGGCTGCACAGCGGTTGCCAATGCCGGATCGAGTGTCGGATCAACCGGCGTCGCGTCTACGACTGGAGTCTGGGAGGTGTCAGTGTTGTCGTCGCTGCTGGCGGTACTGTCATCGGTCGCCGCGGTTTTATCGGCAGGCAAGTCGTTGCCGCTATCGGCAACCGCCGGCTGCGCAGCGGCAGACTGATCTTCGCCAATGTCCTTTTTGCCGCTGTTGTCAGCGACCTTGTCACGCGACGACTTGGGCGAATTGTCAGCGGTGGCGACAGGCTTGCTCGATCCCTGATCGGCGAACACTTTAGCGAAGCTTGAGGCCTTATCCCCGGTATCTACGGCCATGGCCGACGTTTTCGCAGAGGCGGTTTGCGCCTTGGCCTGAGCGGCGTTCTGAAGAAGGATGTTGGGGGTCGCAGGCATGAAACGGTCTCCGCTGCACTGGGATCGTAGGTACAGTTGCAGAGATAACTGCAAGTGCCGGGCCAGATTTGCCCGGCGCTTGAGAAAAACGCCGGACGGCGGGATCAGTGCGTGTGAGCGGGATGTTTTTCGCTTTCGTAAACCGGGCGAACTTCAGCAAATTCGCCACTGATCTCAGCGACCAGTTTGACTATTTCCGCCGGGCTCTTGTCTCTGGCGTCCGATTCGAGTTTCTGGCAGAGCGCCGCCAAGCGGACAGCTCCCATGTTGCTGGCGCTGCCCTTGAAACTATGGGCAACTTCCGACAACACCTTGGCATCAGAGGTCTTTTGCAACTCGCCCAAGCGACTTTCGGAATCCGCCAGAAAGGTATCCAGAAGCTCCGGATAACCCTCCTCCATGACTTCGCGCAGTACGCTCAGCGCCTCGCGATCAATATGTGTGTCAGTCACTTGTTCACTCCTTGATCAAGAATTGCGCGAATTATGCCTCAACCTCCCAGGAAAACTCCACGCGAGCACTTCG
Organism: Pseudomonas sp. IT-P395; assembly: GCF_949767675.1. NCBI lineage: Bacteria > Pseudomonadati > Pseudomonadota > Gammaproteobacteria > Pseudomonadales > Pseudomonadaceae > Pseudomonas > Pseudomonas sp. IT-P395. The sequence continues at coordinate 116,690 of NZ_CATKPW010000012.1, read as the reverse complement.
ACCTTCGTCCGACCAACTGGCATTACGCCCCAATTGCCGGACCAGACTGACGCCGCGCCCCGACAAACGGACACCGTCCAGCGGCCGCTCCATGACCCGCGCCACATCAAAGCCCTTGCCGCTGTCTTCAACACGAATGATCAGTCGGCCGCCCTCGCCGTGTGGCTGCACCTGCAAATGCACGCGCACGAAACCGTCCTGCAGTGACTCCAGCCGATCATTGCGCTGCTGGTAGTAACGAGCGAACCCCGCCGCATCGCGCTTGAGACTGGAATCCAGACCGAGCACGCCATGCTCCAGCGCATTGGAATACAACTCGGCCAGCACGCTGTACAAAGCACCACTTTGCGCCCGCAGCCCATGCACCTCAAGCAGCAACTGCAACAGATACGGCAAGGGATTGAAGCGCTTGAGCGTGGCGCCACGGAATTCGAAACTCACCGACCAGTCGAGCGGGCACGACTGGCCGCTGTCGGAATACACCGGTGCCGATGGCTTGACCTGCGCCGGCTCCAGCAGGCTGACCTCGACCATGCTGACATCGTCGCGCGCCTCGCCGCGAAAATCCCGCAGTGCCTGCTCGATATCCTCGAACAAGCGATCCGGCTCGCGGTTGGCGGCGAACACCTGCTGCAAACGCTCGACACCGAACAGTTGATCACTGGCGTCACTGGTGTCGATCACCCCGTCGGACAACAGAAACACCCGATCGCCAACGGCCATCGGATGCACTTCCGTACGGTCATCGAACGCCTGCGCACTCAGCACCCCCAGCGGCAAGTGCCGTGCGGCCAGTGGTACACGCTCGCCAGTAGCAATCCGATGCAGATAACCGTCAGGCATGCCGCCATTCCACACTTCGACCGAACGCCGCTGAAAGCTCAGACACAACAGCGTGGCGCAACAGAACATGTCGACCGGCAGAATGCGTTTGAGCTTGGCATTCATCTCGCGCAGGGTTTCGGCCAGGCCATAGCCCTTGGCGGTCATGCCGTAGAACACCTCGGCCAAAGGCATCGCCCCGACCGCTGCCGGCAGGCCATGACCGGTAAAATCGCCCAACAGCACATGCATGTCGCCCGCCGGCGTGTACGCCGCCAGCAGCAAGTCGCCGTTGAACAAGGCATAGGGCGATTGCAGGTAGCGAATGTTCGGCGCGCTGAGGCAACCGGAGTGCGCAACCTTGTCGAACACCGCTTTGGCCACGCGCTGTTCGTTGAGCAGGTAATCGTGGTGTTTGGCGATCAGGTCGCGCTGTTGCAGCACGGTTGCCTGCAAACGCCGCAAGCGATCCATCGCCTTGATTTTGGCGGCGAGGATCACTTGGTTATAGGGCTTCGCCAGAAAGTCGTCACCCCCGGCCTCCAGACAACGGGCCAGCGCTTCGCTTTCGGTCAGCGACGTGAGGAAGATGATCGGCACCAGCGTCTCGCCCGCCAGCGCCTTGATCTGCCGCGCCGCTTCGAAGCCGTCCATGACCGGCATCATCGCGTCCATCAGTACCAGATCGGGTTGCTGGCGACGAAACAAGTCGACCGCTTCGGCACCGTTGGCCGCCGTCAGGACTTCATGGCCTTGGCGGCGGACGATGGTCGACAGCAACAGGCGATCGGCGGCGCTGTCTTCAGCGATCAGGAGGGTCAGCGGCTCTTGCGCCTGCATGGCCGTCAAGTGATGTCGAAGAGTTTGTCGAAATTGGAGATGGCGAGGATCTTGCGCACGTCGGAGCTGCTGTTGACCACACGCACGTCCGACTCGTCACCGCCGGCGTGATCCCGCAACAGGAGGAGCATGCCCAGTGCGGAGCTGTCGAGGTAGGTGGCCTTCTTCAGATCCACCACTATGGACTCAGGCTTCGCATTGAGTCGCTCATAGGACTCGCGAAACTCCTGATGCCGACCAAAATCGAATCGCCCCTCGATCGAAATCGTCAGTTTTTTCCCATCCGGAGAGACTTCTGTAACGACTGACATTAACTGGCTTCCTTGTCATTGACGAACCTGTACAAGGTTTAGCACCTGCACAGGGTTGCAGCAAGGTTAGAAGCCAGATCAAGAGATCGCAGCCTTCGGCAGCTCCTACACCGATCCCTTGTAGGAGCTGCCGAAGGCTGCGATCTCTTGATCTTGTTTTAGAACGGGTTTTGTCGTGGCAAACGCTGGGACAGTTCATCAAGCAGCTTCTGCTCACGTTTGTCTTCAAGGCGTTGCGCCTCTTCGCGATAACGCTGCACCAGTTTACGCAGCCCCTCGACCTTGGCGAACGCCTGTTGCCATTCTTCACGCGCCTTGTCGAGTTTGTTCTGATGCCAGACCAGACTCTGGCGCTGCTGGTCGACGGCGGTGTCGAGTTGCGCCAGAAAGCCCTGAAAACCCAGCAGCCATTGCCCACTCACGCCGGTACTGCCGCGCACGATCCATTGCTCGGAATAATCCAGACGGAAGGCATTGAGGTCGGCCAGTTTGCTTTCCGCAACTTTCACCTGCCCCTGAAAATAGCCCAGGCGTTGCACGGCGGCTTTCTCGGCCTGCTCGGCCATGTCCACCACCGGCGCCAGACGCGCGGCTCGACTGACAGTGGCCATGAGCGGTTAGCCGCCCGCCGCTGGGGCAAACAGGGTTGCGAGGTAAGCCTGGCTTTCACCCATGTTGATTTTGTCGTTCAGCCCCTGACGCTGGTAGCGAACCAACTGCGGTTGCAGGGAGATCGCCAGATCGGTCTCGCGATCGCCGCCGGCAACGTAGGCGCCAACACTGATCAGATCGCGGCTCTGCTGATAGCGCGACCACAACTGCTTGAAATATTGCGCGCGTTGCATGTGCTCCGGCGAGACCACCGCCGGCATGACCCGGCTGATCGACGCTTCGATGTCGATGGCCGGATAGTGACCTTCCTCGGCCAGACGCCGGGACAGCACGATGTGGCCGTCGAGTACGCCTCGGGCCGAGTCGGCAATCGGATCCTGCTGGTCATCGCCTTCGGACAACACGGTGTAGAACGCGGTAATCGAACCACCGCCCTTCTCCGCATTACCGGCACGCTCGACGAGTTTCGGCAACTTGGCGAACACCGACGGCGGATACCCCTTGGTCGCCGGCGGCTCGCCGATGGCCAGGGCGATTTCCCGCTGGGCCTGGGCGAAACGGGTCAGCGAATCCATCAGCAACAGGACGTTCTTGCCCTTGTCGCGGAAATATTCGGCGATGCGCGTGCAGTACATCGCTGCGCGCAGGCGCATCAACGGCGCATCGTCTGCTGGCGAGGCAACCACCACAGAGCGCTGGAGGCCTTCTTCACCGAGGCTGTGCTCGATGAACTCCTTAACTTCTCGCCCCCGCTCACCGATCAGGCCGACGACGATAATGTCAGCCTCGGTGAAGCGGGTCATCATGCCCAGCAATACGGATTTACCGACACCGGTACCGGCAAACAGCCCCAGACGCTGGCCACGACCGACCGTCAACAAACCGTTGATGCAACGGATGCCAACGTCCAGCGGCACGCTGATCGGGTCACGGTTGAGCGGATTGATTGTCGGGCCGTCCATCGGCACCCAGTCTTCGGCTTTCATGCCGCCTTTGCCGTCCAGTGCGCGCCCGGCACCGTCGAGGACGCGACCGAGCATGCTCATGCCCATCGGCAAGCGCCCGGTATCAGCCAGCGGCACTACGCGGGCGCCCGGGGCGATGCCGGCGACACTGCCGACCGGCATCAGAAAGACTTTGCTGCCGGAGAAACCCATGACTTCCGCTTCCACCTGGGAGGGGTGATAGCTGTCGTCATTGATCACCAGACAGCGCGTACCCATGGCGGCGCGCAGGCCTTCGGCTTCGAGGGTGAGGCCGACCATGCGCAGCAGGCGACCTTCAAGAATCGGCGCACCGGCAATCTCGGTGGCCTCAGCGTAAGTACTCAGGCGCTTGGCGAAACTGGTGCGTTCAAGGCGCATCGGGGTCGTCCGCGAGCGGCTCTTCAGGTGTGGCCGCCGGTTTTACGTCTTCTGGAATGTCCAGACTCAGATCCGCTTCAGCCGGATGCAAAGCCTGCTCGTGCAATTGATCGAACAACTTCGCCATGACCTGGATCACGCGGGTTTCGATGCTGGCATCGATGCGGCTGTGCTCGGTTTCAACCCGGCAACCGCCCGGCAATAGCGATTCATCTTCGACGATGCGCCAGGTTTCCTCATGACGTTCGCGCAAAGCCTTGGCCTGTTCGAAGTCCTGCGGATTGACGTACAGGCGCACATTCTCGACGCCCAGCGGCAACAGCTTGAGGGCGTCGCGCATGACGTGTTCGATCTGGCTGGAATCGATGGCCAGTTCGCGCTTGATCACCTGTTTGGTGATGTGTTGCACGAGGTCGACCAGCGATTTCTCGATTTGCGTGTCTTGCTCGGCGATCGGTTCGAACAGGTTCGCCATCAACTGCTCAAGGCTGGCAAGTTTTGCCGCCAGCGCAACCTCCGCTTCCTGACGCACCTTGAGGGTCGCACTGTGAAAACCTTCTTTCTCGCCGATGCCAAAGCCTTCGTTGTAAGCCTCCTGACGGATGCTTTCGAGTTCTTCCAGGGTCAGTGGCTGGACTTCTTCCAGCGGCACTTCTTCCATTTCCGGCGGTTCGGGCTCCGGCTCAGGCTCGGGTTCCGGCTTCGGCGGGTCGAAGCTGGGCATGGCCCAGGATTCGAAACCACGGACATCGCGGGCACGGATCAGATCCGTCACATCGTCGTCGTGCTTGTCCATGGGCTTAGATCATTTCCTCGCCACCCTTGCCACCGAGTACGATTTCGCCGGCTTCGGCCATACGACGGGCAATGGTGAGGATTTCTTTCTGTGCGGTTTCGACGTCGCTGACGCGCACCGGGCCTTTGGCCTCGAGGTCGTCACGCAACAGTTCGGCGGCACGTTTGGACATGTTCTTGAAGATCTTCTCTTTGACGCCTTCGTCCGAACCCTTGAGGGCCAGCACCAGCACGTCGGAAGACACTTCGCGCAGCAACGCCTGGATGCCACGATCGTCGACATCGGCGAGGTTGTTGAACACGAACATGAGGTCTTCGATCTGACCGGACAGGTCTTCGTCGACTTCGCGGATCGAGTCCATGAGCTGGCCTTCGATCGAGCTGTCGAGGAAGTTCATGATGTCCGCCGCACGCTTGATGCCACCCAGGGTGGTGCGCGAGGCATTCGAGTTGCCGGAGAACTGCTTCTCGAGAATCTGGTTCAGCTCTTTCAGGGCCGCCGGCTGTACGGTGTTCAACGACGAGACGCGCAGGATGATGTCCAGACGCACTTTGTGGTCGAAGTTGCCGAGTACTTCACCGGCCTGATCCGGGTCGAGGTACGCGACCACGATCGCCTGGATCTGCGGGTGTTCGTAGCGGATCACGTCGGCAACGGCGCGCGGCTCCATCCATTTCAGGCTGTCGAGGCCACTGGTGTTGCCACCGAGCAGGATGCGGTCGATCAGGCCGTTGGCCTTGTCTTCACCCAGGGCCTGGGTGAGCATTTTGCGCACGTAGTCGTCGGATCCGACGCCGAGGCTGGTCTGGTCGCCGACGATGTCGACGAACTCGCTCATGACCTGCTCGACCTGCTCGCGATGGACGTTGCCCATCTGCGCCATGGCCACGCCGACGCGCTGAACCTCTTTCGGGCCCATGTGGCGCAGCACTTGTGCGGCATCGGTCGAACCCAGGGACAGCAGCAGAATCGCGGCTTTGTCGACCTTGTTCAGTTTGACGGTTGCGGCTCGGTTATCACTCATCTGCGTTAATCCACTCTTTCACGACCTGAGCCACGCGACCCGGATCCTCGGCCACCAGACTCTTGATTGCATTCAGTTGCGCGTCATAACCCTCACTTGGGCTCGGCAACAGAATGCTCTGCGGACCACCGAGGCTCACGCGGTCGTTGGAAAGTTCGCCGTCCAGGCCGCCCATGCCACCGAGTTCCACGTCGCTGCCAAGACCGGCCAGCTCCTTGCCTTTGCCGCCGCCAGTGATGTTGTTAAGCACCGGACGCAGCACACCAAACACCAGCACCAGGATGAACAACACACCCAGCACTTGTTTGACGATGTCCCAGAACCATGGCTGGGAGTAGAACGGAATATCGGCAATCACTTCGCCGCGCTCGGCGGAGAACGGCATGTTGATCACGCTGACACTGTCGCCACGGCTGGCGTCGAAACCGACGGCGTCCTGGACCAGACGGGTGAAGCGCGCCAATTCGTCGGCGCTCCACGGCGCACGGCTGGTTTCGCCGTTGGCCGCGTTGACCTTGACCTGATCGTCGACCACCACCGACACCGACAGACGATTCAGGCGACCCTGCTGCTGTTTGGTGTGGCTGATGGAACGGTCAAGTTCGAAGTTCTTGGTCGATTGTTGACGCTTGTCTGCCGGGTACGGCGCGAGCATTGGCTGACCGGTGGCCGGGTCCATGATCTGCTGACCATTGGCGTCAACCAATGGCTGACCAGGCTGGACCATGGCGGCCGGCGCGGCGGTGCCGCCGGTAGTTTGCGGCGCCGAGGCTGGCGACGGTGGCTGGTTGCTCAGGGCACCCGGCACGCCTTGCGGGCCATTGCTGGCGGTGCGTTGCTCGTTGACCGACTGCTCGCTGCGCAACGCCGGCTGATCCGGGTTGAACTGCTCGGCAGTCGACTCGACGGCATTGAAATCGATGTCGGCCGAGACTTCAGCCTTGTAACGATCATTACCCAATACCGGCTGCAAAATGTTGTGTACACGCTGGGTGAGCATGCTTTCCATGCGGCGGCTGTAATCGAACTGCTTGCCGGCCATGGTCATTTCGGAGTTTTCCGCCTGATCAGAGAGCAAGGTGCCCTTCTGGTCGACGACGGTGATCTGCGATTTGCTCAGCTCGGGAACGGAGGTCGCCACCAGGTTGATGATCGCAATCACCTGACCCGGCTCCAGCGAACGACCGCTGTACAGTTCAACCAGAACCGAAGCACTTGGCTTGCGCTCATCACGGACGAACACCGAACTCTTCGGAATCGCCAGATGCACGCGGGCACCCTTGACGTTGTTCAGGCTGGAAATGGTCCGCGCCAGTTCACCCTCGAGGCCGCGACGATAACGCGTCGCTTCCATGAACTGGCTGGTGCCCAGACCCTGTTCCTTGTCGAGGATTTCGAAACCGATATTGCCGTCGCTGGGAGTGACACCAGCAGCAGCGAGTTTCATCCGCGCACGGGACAAGTCATCGGCCTTGACCAGCAAGGCGCCGGAATTGGGCTCGACGTTGTAAGGAATGTCAGCGGCGGCCAGAGTATCCATGACCTGCTTGGCGTCCATGCCGGCAAGGCTGCCGTACAACGGACGGTAATCCGGCTGCTGCGACCACAGCACCACGGCAAAGCCAATCGCCACGCTCGCAGCCAGGCCGACCAACAGGCCCACCTGACGCAGCATGGTCATCTCGGAGAGGTTTTCCAGGAAGGACAGACCGAACAGCGGCGGTTTGCCGTCTATCGGGGTGGCCTTGGCCGGAACGTTATCGGCGACTGCTTCTGCCATGACTCAATCTCGTCCTTAAACCGGCATCTGCATGATGTCTTGATAAGCCTGAACCAGTTTGTTGCGAACCTGGGTCAGAGCCTGGAACGACACGCTGGCTTTTTGCGAAGCGATCATCACGTCCGTCAGATCGACGCCGCTCTTGCCCACTTCAAAGGCATTGGCCAACTGAGTCGACGCGGTCTGGGTATCGCTGACCTTGTTGATCGCCTGACCGAGCATGTCGGAAAAGCTGCTGCCTCCCAGCTCAGGGACAGCGGTCGTCGATTTCGGCGCAGACATGGCATCCAGCTTCATGGCCTTCATGTCTGTCATCAACCGATTAAATTCAATACCTTGGCTCATGGTCTACTCTCTTGGGCGGCCCGCAATTTTTTGACACTCACTCGGCGGGTACACAGGTATTAGCAACAAGGGTGCCAGCTCATGGGCAGCCCTTTCAGAAAAGCGTTTTCAACGTTTTGCAGCACGGCTCAGGTGGCGAACAGATAACCTTCGACGTCCATCCCGGCATCGCGCATTTGTGCCAGTTTGTAGCGCAGGGTGCGCGGGCTGATGCCGAGCTTTTCCGCCGCTTCCTTGCGGCGTCCACGCTCGGAGCGCAGGGTGTCGATGATCATCTGAAACTCCCGGCGGCGCAGGTCATCGCCCAGGGCTCCGGCCGAATCCGCTTCGATTTCCACTTCGCGAATCACCGCAGTCAGCGGCGCGGCGACAGGCACTGCGGTGTACGTCACGGGACCTGCCAGACAGAAATCCTGCGGCTGAATCAAACCGCCCTGCTGCAAGATCAGCGCACGTTGAATGGCGTTATCCAGTTCACGCACATTACCCGGCCACGGATACGCAATCAGGCAAGCTTGCGCGTCAGGCGAGAGTTTCGCTGCGGCGTGCTTCATTTTATTGACGTGTTTGGCCAGCAACCTTTCGGCCAGCGGCAGGATATCGGCAGTGCGCTCGCGAAGTGGACGCCAGGCCAGTGGGAAAACCGACAAACGGTAATAGAGGTCTTCACGGAAACGCCCCGCCGCCACTTCGCCCGCCAAGTCGCGGTTAGTGGTGGCAACCACGCGAATATCCAGGGCGATCGGCTTACGCGCACCGACGCGCTCGACTTCGCGCTCCTGCAACACGCGCAGCAGTTTGGCTTGCAGGCCAAGGGGCATTTCGGAAATTTCGTCGAGCAGCAACGTGCCGCCGTCAGCCTGCTCGAACTTGCCGGCCTGCGCGGCGATGGCGCCGGTGAACGAGCCTTTCTCGTGACCGAACAGCGTCGCCTCGAGCATGTTGTCCGGGATCGCTGCGCAGTTGATCGCAATGAACGGCTGACTGGCACGGTGGGATTGCTGGTGAATGTAGCGCGCCAGCACTTCTTTACCCGTACCGGATTCGCCGGAGATCAGCACCGTGGAATCGCTGCGTGCCACTCGTGCGGCCAATTCGAGAAGTTGCGCACTGGCCGGTTCGACAGCGATAGGGCCTTCACTTTCGCTCACGCCAATATTGCCCAGTGCATGCCGCGCCACCAGATCGAGCAAAGCCTTGGGCTCGAACGGTTTGACCAGATAATCCGCCGCACCCTGACGCATCGCATCGACTGCACGTTCGACCGCGCCGTGAGCCGTCATCAGCAACACGGGTAATTGCGGCTGACGAGCACGCAACAGGGCAAGCAATTGATGACCATCCATGCCGGGCATGTTGACGTCACTGACCACCAGACTGAACGCCTCGCGCGACACTGCCGTCAGCGCGTCTTCAGCGCAACCGACCGCGTGGTAATCGTGGCCGGCCAGCAACAACGTATCGGCCAGCGCCTCGCGCAACGAGCGGTCATCCTCGACCAGCAAAACCTTGATGCCCATGTCTTTCACTCAGCTCCCTGTACAGCGGAAAACAGCGGCAGGATCACCTGCGCGCACGTGCCACGCCCAACTCGCGAACGCAGGTGCAATTCTCCCTGATGTGCCCGGGCCACAGCCTTGACCACGGTCAGGCCCAGGCCGGTGCCGGTGACTTTGGTGGTAAAAAAGGGTTCGCCGAGCCGCGCCAGAACCGCGGGCTCGATGCCGCTGCCACTGTCGCTTATGCTCAGGCGCAGCGTGTTGTCGCGGGTGTAGCAATGGACTTTAAGACGAATGTCGCTGGCACTGGCCTGAATCGCATTTTCGATCAAATTCAACAGCGCCCCGACCAGTGTGTCGCGATTACACAGCAGTTCGCCGGTATGGCTGTCGCACTGCCAGCGGATTGGCAGATCCTGCACATGGGTCAGCGCCGCCGCCTGCAGCGCCTGCATCAAGGCATTGGGGGTGAGGCGATCGGTCAGCGGTAACTCACCGCGAGCGAACACCAGCATGTCGCGCACCTGGTGCTCCAGCTCGTGCAGACGCTCTTTCAGGCGCCCGGCGAAGCGCTGCTGAGTGGCGACCGGCAACTCCTGCTCAGTCAAATGACTGGCATAGAGCAAAGCGGCGGACAGCGGCGTGCGGATCTGATGCGCGAGCGAGGCGACCATGCGCCCCAGCGAGGACAAACGCTCGTGGCGCGCCAGTTGATCTTGCAGATGGCGGGTTTCTGTCAGGTCGTTGAGCAGCACCAATTGCCCCGGCTCGGCGTCCAGCGAGCGGGTGGCAATCGACAGGCGTCGACCATTTTTCAGGGAAATTTCATGACCGTCGTCTTCACGCGGGGCGAAGCAGCGCGAAATCACATGGCGCCACAACTCACCCTCAAGCGGCAGGCCGAGCAGTTCGATGGCGGCCGGGTTGGCTTCGCGCACCCTGCCGTGACCGTCGATGACGATTACGCCACCGGGCAACAGATCAAGGAGGTTTTGCAGACGGTTGGCCAAGCGTTCTTTTTCCGCCAGCTCCTGCATGCGCTGGGCGCTGACCACCGCCAACTCACCCTTGAGCTCGGTTACCCGCGCTTCAAGCATGCTGTAGGAGTCCGTCAACTGGCTGGACATCTGGCTGAACAGCTCGAATGCCTGCTCAAGGCCCTGTCGGCTTGCCTGCTCTACGGAGGACGGCTGCCCCTCGGGACTGGAGGCAGAAGACATCTGGGCTTGGGGCATTGTGCTTTCTCGCTTGGCTGACCGTCAGTTAAACGGAACGTTGCGAGGGCTGTAGCAATACCCGTGCCTAAAAAAAACTGCTTATAAATGAAGCAGTTGAAAAACAGGCGTCAATCCTCCGCCTGTTCATCTCCATCGCGGCGGCTCATGCCGTACTTGCGCATCTTCTCGACCAGGGTGGTACGACGGATACGCAGGCGCTCAGCGGCACGCGCCACAATGCCATTGGCATCGTCCAGCGCCTGTTGAATCAGGCCCTGTTCCAGACCACCGAGGTAGTCCTTCAGGTCTAGACCTTCCGGCGGCAGCATGGCGTTGGCGGTGAAGTCAGGCGTATGGCCGTTGATCGCCACGCGCTCTTCGAGATCGCTGCGCAGGCTGTCGACCATTTGCTCGTCTTCGTCGTCGACGTAGCGGAATTTCTTCGGCAGTTCGACCACGCCGATCACCCCGTACGGATGCATGATCGCCATGCGCTCCACCAGGTTGGCCAGCTCGCGGACGTTGCCTGGCCAGCCGTGACGGCACAGCGACATGATCGCCGCCGAGTTGAAGCGGATCGAACCACGCTTCTCGTGCTCCATGCGCGAGATCAGTTCGTTCATCAGCAGCGGAATATCTTCGACGCGCTCACGCAGCGGCGCCATCTCGATCGGGAACACGTTCAGGCGATAGTAGAGGTCTTCGCGGAAGGTGCCGATCTCGATCATGCTTTCGAGGTTCTTGTGCGTCGCCGCGATGATGCGCACGTCAACGCTCTGGGTCTTGTTGCTGCCCACGCGCTCGAAGGTGCGTTCCTGCAGGACGCGCAGCAGTTTGACCTGCATCGGCAGCGGCATGTCGCCGATTTCGTCAAGGAACAGCGTACCGCCGTTGGCCAGTTCGAAGCGGCCGGCACGGCTGGTGATCGCGCCGGTGAAGGCGCCCTTCTCGTGACCGAACAATTCGCTTTCGAGCAGCTCCGCCGGGATCGCCCCGCAGTTGACCGGCACGAATGGCGCATCGCGACGCTTGGAATGGTAATGCAGGTTGCGCGCGACCACTTCCTTGCCGGTCCCGGACTCGCCGAGGATCAGCACACTGGCGTCGGTGTCGGCGACTTGCTGCATCATCTGGCGCACGTGCTGGATCGCCCGGCTGGTGCCGACCAGGCTGCGGAACAGATTGGGCTCGCGATGACGGCCGCGCTCGCGAGCCTGGTCATACATCTCGCGATAGACCTGGGCACGGTGCAGGGAGTCGAGCAATTTGCTGTAGCTGGGCGGCATTTCGAGGGTCGAAAGCACGCGGCGACGCTGGTCTTCGGGCAGGTCGACGGAAGAATTATCGCCCATCAACAAAACCGGAAGGAACTCATCCCAGGTTGAGAGTGTCTTTAACAAGCCCAAAAGCGCGCCAGGAGCATTAACGGTCCCGATCAGTACGCAAATGACCTCACGACTAGACGACAAAGAGCCGACTGCCTGCTGCCAGTCATGGCTGCCGCAGGGTAAATTTTCTTCGCCAAGAAAATTTAAAATCACCGCCAGGTCGCGGCGGCGGACGCTATCGTCATCGATCAGCAGAATTTTGGTTTCACGCCACATGCAATAGCAACTTCCCTAGTCAACTCAATGCCCGAAATTAGGGGCAAGCGAGACGCTTGCAGGACACCATGTGCCTGTAGACGCCTGAAATCTGAAAACAGCCACTAGTTAAGTCAAAAAACCGTGCACAGTCAAATTTATGGCGCACATGCCTGGATTAACTGGGGGGCAATTAACCAAACAGATGGTAAACCTTTGCCGCCTTTTGCGCTTGGGTGATCTGCGACATCTCGTTGGCTATCGCTTGCCGCTCACCCATGGCCACCTCAAGAAGGTCCTTGTAGACGTGGAGCAACTCCTCAAGGTTGTCGCGCAACGCGACTTCATCAAGCGCAGCCTCCGCCATGACGTCTTCCATGCAGGAACGGCAAGCCAGATCCAGCTCGCCAATAGCTTCCCAATTGCGTTCGACGAGGGCAGTAACCAACGCTTCACGGGTATCGGCGATTCGCTGCAATACAAGACTCATGACGATCTCCTTCAGAACTGCGGAGCAGGCACGGGGGCAATAGCATCCCAGCCTTCCTTGACCGTGCTCAGCAAGCCGGCAACCTCATCAAGAATGCGCGGGTCGCTGCTGATGTTCGCCTCGGCGAGGCGCTTCATCATGTAGATATACAGCCCATCCAGATCAGCCAGGGTATCTGCACTGTTTTCCAGATCGAGGCCTTCACGCAGACCGCTGACAATGCCAATCGCCTTGCTGATCGAAGTGCATTTGCTTGGAATGTCCTTGCGCTCGATGGCGCCTTTGGCCTGAGCGATACGGGCCAGTCCACCTTCCATCAACATTTGCACCAGACGGTGCGGGCTCGCTTCGGATGTCTGAGCGTGTGCGCCGACTTTCTGATACTGCCGAAGGGCTAACATCGGATTCATGTTCTACCTCATTGCCACAATGACTCGTATAACCAGTGTATCGCCAACGAATCACAGAACTTTAGATCAAAAGACAAAAACCCGGCGCACGCCGATGAAGCGTAGCCGGGTTTTTGTCGTACCTGCCTGTTACTTCGCGGACTGCTGAGCGTTCAGCGAGCTGAAGAACGACGTGATGTTGCTCGCCGTAGCCTTCATCTGCCCTACCAGCAAGTCCATGGCGTTGTACTTGGCCGTCAGCGTCTTGGTCAGGTTGGCGACACGCAGATCCAGCGCCAACTGCTGCGACGTGAGGCTGCGGGTGTTGTTGTTCAGAATGGTCATACGCTGATCAAGCAGACCGCTGGTGGTTTTACCATCAGCAGAAGCTTTGAGGTACGGATCGACCGCTTTGCTCATTCGCGCCAACAGACCGTTTTTGTCGTCGGTGCCGGAGAACAGCTGCTGCACCTGACCAGTCATGCCTGGCTGAGACATGGCCTTGTTGAAAGCCGTCGCGTCCAGCGTCAGCTTACCGGTGTCGCGATCAGTCATGACGCCGATCTGCGACAGCACACCCAGCTCGCCAGGCGACGAAGTGGTCAATTGGGCACGAATGTCCGCAATCAACGTCCGCGGCAGAGAATCACCGGTAAACGCGGCCTGCACCGTCAACTTGCCATCTTCGTCCGGCGTTGCCTTGGACAGGCTATCGATGGTGGTCTTGAGCGTGTTGAAAGCGTCGACGAATTGCTGAACCGAAGCCTGCAAGCCCTTGGTGTTGGTATCGACAGAGACCTTGACCGCAGTGGGGCTGGCTTCCACCAGGTTCATGGTCAAGCCACTGATGGCGCCGCTCACCGTGTTGCTCTTGCTGGTAACGGCAAGACCATCAATGGTCAGCTTCGCATCCTTGGCAATATCGCCCACAGCCCCTGAGTCACCAGCGGCCGGGGTCGCAGACATGACCTTGGTGCCATCGATTTCCAGACCGGCAATACCACTGACCGTCAGGTCGGAGCCCGCGCCCGTCTTGTTGGAGCTGATCACCAGACGCGAAGCGCCCGAGCTGTCGGTCACGATGTTGGCGGAAACACCGTTGACACCCTGCGCCTTGTTGATGGCATCACGGGTAGTCTGCAAGGTGGCATTGGCCGGAATATCGACATTGTAATCAGTGCCATTCTGACTGATTTTCAGGGTACCACTCGGAATGGCACTGGCCGCGCCGCCGACAAAGGATGCACTGGCTACTTTCGAGCCGGTGGCCAAGTTATTTACCACGACACTGTATGTGCCCGAAACAGCCGTGTTATCGGAAGTAGCGGTCAGCGTTGTCGGGGTAGCCGAGGTCGCCGCGTAACCGGCAAACGCAGGGTTGGTCTTACTGCCCAGATCGGTCATTGCCTTCTGGTAGGCCGCCAATGCGTTTTTCAGCGCACCGACACCGGAAATCTTCAGGGTGTTGGTTTTGGTCGCAGAATCGATCTGCGTCTGCTTCGGCGACTTGTCGGCGTTTACCAGCGCGGTCACGATCGCGCCGATGTCCAGGCCGGAACCCAGTCCGGAACCCGGTAGAATTGGACTTGCCATGTGCATCTCCCTTCAGATTGTTGCCATTCTTTTGACCGTTACACGCATCTTGAGAACGGACAAACATAATTCATGCCAGCTATCAGACTTTGGCGTCAAACAATACGTGACTCGCATTGGCGAGGCTGTCTGCCAGCTTGAGGGCTTCTGCGGAGGGAATCTGTCGAACGACCTCACCCGTCTCGCTTGCGATCACCTTGACGATGACCTTCCCGGAGTGTTCATCAATCGAAAACTCCAGATTGCGCTTGATCGACTGCACAAACTTTTCGATCTCCTGCACCGCCAGTTTCAATTTGGCGTCGTCCGAATCCTGACTCTTCGCAGCGACCGGCGCTTCAGTCTTGGCAACTTTAGGCGTCTCTGACGGTTTGTCAGCAACCGGCGTTACTGGCTTGGGAGCCGGATAAGACACGTTAAGCTTTACGCTCATGTCCATGCCCATCACCTCTTAACGTAAAAAGGCGAGAGAGCGCGACCAGCGCACCCCCCCGCCCAAACTCGATCCGAAATTACTGAAGCAGCTTCAGTACAGCGGAAGGCAGTTGGTTGGCTTGAGCCAGAACAGAGGTCGAAGCCTGTTGCAGGGTTTGCTGCTTGGTCAGGTTAGCAGTCTCTGCGGCGAAGTCGGTATCTTGTACGCGACCTTGTGCAGCAGTGGTGTTCTCGGTGATGTTCTGCAAGTTCTGGATGGTGCTGGTCAGACGGTTTTGCGAAGCACCCAGGCTGGCACGAGTTGCACCGATGGCAGCGATGGCAGCGTCGATCGCGGTGATCGCGTTGTCGATGTTCTGCGAAGCGCCAGTTACGGTAGCACCGGTCAGGGACAGAGTACCGCTACCTACCGACAGGCTTACTGCGTCGAACTTGGAGCTCAGTACCAGGTCGATGTGGTTAGCCGAACCGGTGTTTGCGCCTACTTGCAGGGTCACAGTACCAGCCGAACCGTCCAGCAGGTTTTTGCCGTTCAGGTTGGTCGAAGCCGAGATACGGGTGATCTCGTCGGACATCTGAGCGAATTCAGCGTTGGTAGCGGTCTGGTCAGCAGTGCCGTTGGTACCGTTACGTGCTTTAACAGCCAGTTCACGCATACGCTGCAGGATGTCGGTAGTAGCTTGCAGAGCGCCTTCAGCAGTCTGGGCAACGGAGATACCGTCGTTGGCGTTCTGGATGGCTTGGGTGTTACCACGGATCTGCGAGGACATACGGTTCGAGATCTGCAGGCCAGCGGCGTCGTCTTTAGCGCTGTTGATTTTCAGGCCGGAAGACAGGCGCTGCATCGAAGTCGACAGAGCGTCGGAAGCGCGGTTCAGGTTTTTCTGAACGTTCAACGACGTGGTGTTGGTGTTTACTGTTAAAGCCATGACGAATTCCTCGTTGGTTGGGTACTGCGGCTTCCGGCCCTGGCAACCGCCGGGTATGGCCTAGAGAACCTTCGTAATAGTTATCGTCGGGATTGCAGGTTGCTTGAGGGCTTTTTGAAAAAAATTTGCCATCACCCTGCCACCCCCGAGAAAACAAAGACTTAGCAGCCCATCCACCGCGAAAAAATGACGTCATAAAACCGACTGCCGCGCAAACCTGCGGGCCAGTGCTGTCGGCGTGTTCAGGCCGGAACACTTCCCAGCAAGTCGACCAGTTCGAACTCCATATAATCAGCCAGTGCCAACCAGTCCTGGCGCTCTTGGCAATCGAGCATTTGCGTGAGTATCTGCGCCCACACCTGCTGGACATCCGCAGGCGCAGACAGCAGCAACTGCTGCGCACCGTCAAAGACATCGACCATGCTCAGCGCTGCCTCGACATCCCGCCCCAGCCGAAACAGACCGGCACACTGACGGCATTCACCGATGCTTTTTTCCAGCGCCGTCATTGCACGAACTCCTGATTGAACTGCGTCCCGGCGATCAGCGCGCCCGCCCTGCTGCTATTGAAGAACTCAACGCGCGGATGCGCAGCGATGTAACGCTCCAGCACACACAGATAACCACGGAAGTTGAGCTGGGTACTGACCCGCTGCCCATGCCCGTCGCGCACCCAATGCCGCGCCTGATTAACACCCGGCCCCAGATCACCGTCGCTCCAGCCGGCGTGAGTCTTGTTCATCGGGAAGGCGAAATCGGCGCCAAATAGCGTGATGCGAGACGCGCCCATTTTTACCGCCAGATCGACCGCCGGATGGATCACGCTGCCGCCGACGTGCAGCAGTGCGCGCGGATATTCTTCACGCAACCCGGCGTACACCGGACTGGCCGAGTAACCGCCATAGCGCTTGCCCTTCCATGCCCGTAAAACTTCGGGATCGCTCATGGGCAAATATACCAGCGGGATACCGTCGGACGCTTCGAACGGCAGGTGCCGAAAGCTGATGCGCTGATCAATGGTCACCACCAGATCCGGGACAATCCCGTGCTCGATCAACGGCCGATACGCCGTGTCGACACAGATGAGCAGCGGGCGCTGAGCCTGAGTCCGGAGTGCTGCCAATCGTTCAAAATGCCCTTCCAGAGTCGGCCCGGTAGCAATCACGTAAATCTCACGATCGGTGCAGGTGCCAAACAACTGCGCCACATCGTCATCGCCAAGCAGCACCGGCAGGCAGTCCTGCAAGCGCTGTTGAATGAACGGCGACTGCGCGTCGAATTCGCGATTGGTGAAACTCAGATGGACTTCATTGACCAGCCGATCGCGAATCTTCGCGTTGTAATCATCGGCCAGCAGCATCTCGGCGGGCAGGGCAAAAAACGGCGTGAAAAAGTCCGGATGATCAGCGGCGTAAAACAACTCGACGCGCGGATCGTCCAGCCACTGGCGCTGATCGAGCAGTTGCACCACCAGCGCAAACAGCGCGCCATTGAGGATGTGCACGTACAAGCGTTGCAGTCCGGCACGCTCAAGCAGCACAGCGGGCAAATCGCCGAGGCCGGTGCCATAGACGTGCAATTGCGCCTTGTCGGGCAGACTGGTCGCCTGAATCCGCGCTTCATGAAGGCGATCGTGACGACTGGTGAGTTGAATGCCGTTGATGCTCAGCGTCGAGCCTAGCCCCTCAACCAGTTGAGCAGGGACGGCCGCACTGTCTTCCGTCATCAGTCGTTCGAACAGCGCCGGCCAGCGCCGTTGCAACACCTCGGCATTGGCTTGAAAAAACTCGCTCATGGCGCCTCGCGCTCCCTCTTCAGGCAAAAAAATAGCGTTCAAGGTTAACCTTGAACGCTATTTTTGTATCCGCCGTTTTTACTCTGGCTTAAGGGCGATAGATGATCGCCGAGCCCCACGACAGACCGACACCAAAACCGCTCAGCGCAATACGCTGCCAATCGGAATCGATAACGTGTTTTTCCAGCAGCAACGGAATGCTCGACGACACGGTATTGCCGGTCTCGACCATGTCCTTGATGAATTTTTCCGGCTCGCCTTCGAAACGTCGCGCCACCGCATCGACAATCGCCGCACTGCCCTGGTGAATGCAGAAGGCATCGATGTCGTCGGCCTTCAGACCGGAATCGTCCAGCAGCTCGTGCAAGTGCGCCGGGACTTTGAGCAGCGCAAAGTTGAAGACCTGACGACCGTTCATGAAGAACACGCCATCGGTGACTTTCAAGTGCGGCGCACCGGAACCGTCGGTGCCGAACTTGGCCTTGCCCAGCGCCCAGGTCGGATCTTCGCCCATCCACGTAGCGGTGGCGGCATCGCCAAACAGCATGGTGGTGTTGCGGTCTTCCGGATCGACAATCTTCGAATACGGATCAGCGGTGATCAGCAGGCCGTTCTTCAGGCCGGCGGCTTCCATGAAACCCTTGATCGCGTAGATGCCGTAGACATAACCCGAGCAGCCCAGGGAAATATCGAACGCCGCAACGTTGGTCGGCAGACCGAGTTTGTCCTGCACGATGGCGGCGGTGTGTGGCAGGCCTTCTTCGTCACCGTTCTGGGTGACGACGATCAAGGCGTCGATCGATTCACGTTTCAGATCCGGGTTGCTGGCAAACAGCGCATTGGCCGCTTCCACGCACAGGTCGGAGGTTTCTTGTTCAGCGTCTTTGCGCGGCAGGAATGCCGAACCGATCTTGCCAAGGATGAATTCTTCATCCTTCTCGAATTTTGCACCTTGTGCGTAATTGTCCACGCCGGCTACAGGAACGTAGCTCGCAATGCTTTTTATGCCAATCATTACGGCTTCCCAATAAAAAACAGCCCAAGACCACCGCTCGCAAGGATTTCGAGGGGCGCCGACAAACAGAAAACGGCCGCCACAACGGGCAGCCACGGGGAGCGCAAAGGGCTATCACTGGAATCGAAAACGAGCCAGGCGCCATCCCCCCGATCAATACAATACAGTGAAGATGCGCGTTATGACTCGCAGGTCACGCTATTTTGCCGAATCGTTGCAGATCGGGTTATTCGACCAACGACCAGTCCAGCGGCGTGCCGCGCTTGATCGGCGCGCGGGCGCGGCGGCCGAGGACGGCGTCGGTGTGCTTGGGCGGCAAACCGAGACCGGGGCGAATGGCGCGCAGATTGTCCCCGCTAAAGGTGTCACCGGCGGCCATGTCAGCCGTGACATACAGCGAGCGGCGATACACCAGCGACTTGCGCTCGGCCTCGGTAACGCCGTAATGCACCTGGCCCATGGCTTGCCAGGCGCGCTCGGTTTCCACCACCAGGCTAGCCATTTCCGCCGGTTCCAGCGAGAAACTGGCATCGACGCCACCCGCTGAACGGTCGAGGGTGAAGTGCTTTTCCACCACCGTCGCGCCAAGCGCCACGGCTGCTACCGACACGCCAACGCCCATCGAGTGATCGGACAGCCCCACTTCGCAACCGAACAACTCACGCAGATGCGGAATCGTGCGCACGTTGCTGTTGAGCGGTGTCGCTGGATAAGTGCTGGTGCATTTGAGCAACACCAGATCTTTGCACCCGGCCTCGCGCGCGGCGCGAACGGCCTCATCGAGTTCAGCGATGCTGGCCATGCCAGTGGAAATGATCAGCGGCTTGCCGGTGGCGGCCACACGACGGATCAACGGCAAATCGGTGTTTTCGAAACTGGCGATCTTGTAGGCCGGAACATCGAGGCTTTCGAGAAAGTCGACTGCGCTGTCATCGAACGGCGTCGAGAACGCGAGCATCCCCAGTTCCTTGGCACGAGCAAAAATCGGCGCATGCCATTCCCACGGTGTATGAGCTTTTTCATACAAATCGTAGAGCGAAGTACCCGCCCACAGACTGCCCGGATCCTTGATGAAGAATTCCCCCTCAGACAAATCCAGCGTCATGGTTTCGGCGGTGTAGGTTTGCAGCTTCAGCGCATGCGCCCCCGCCTTGGCCGCTGCCTCGACAATTTGCAGGGCGACGTCCAGTGACTGGTTATGGTTGCCGCTCATCTCGGCGATGATGAAGGGTGGCGCGTCGGCACCGATCAAGCGGTTGCCGATCTTGAAACTAGTCATGCGGGTGATCCTTCAAAACACGGGTGAACGCACAGGCACTCTGAGTGAACCCGGCGTCACGAAACACATTCAACGAGGGACGATTGTCCGGCAACACCCGAGCGGTGATGACCGTCAGTTGCGGCCAGTGCGCGACAACAAATGCCTCGCCACTGGCCAATAGCGCCCTGCCCCACCCCAGCCCCATCCGCCGTTCGAGCAGGTAAATCGAAACTTCGGCTTCAAACCCGCGCAGGTCATACCGCACAACGCCGACCGCGCCGTCATCCGCCTCGGCGATCAGCAGCAGGCGCTGTGGATTACGCAAACTCGCCGTCAGCCAGTTCAGGTGCTGCGGCCAGTCGATCACGCCGCTGTCCAGCGACCAGCGACGTACCGTTTCGGCATTACGACCATCGAACAGCAACTGCGCATCGTCCAGGGTCGCCGCACGCACCTTCAGCACCGCACCGGCCAGTGCCACCGCGACACGCTCGGCACCGCGCCCGTCGACCAGTTGTCGCGAGCGTTCGGCCAGGCTTTGGCGCAAATAATGATTGCCGGTGACAAAGCCGATGGCGTCGCGCAACTGCTCGACACTGACCTGCTCACGAGCGCCCATGAACACATGTGCTCCCGCCGCTGCCATGACTTCGCCGTTGGCCTGCTGATTGTTCGACACGGCAATACAGATCGTCGGCAGCCCCATCGCCGCCCGTTCCCAACTGGTACCGCCCCCGGCGCCGATAAACAGATCCGCTTCAGTCATGCGCTGATGGAAATCGCTGACGAAACTGTGCAGGCGCCAGTTCGGCCGCGTCTCGGCCAACGCCTGCATCTGCGCCCACGCCGGGTTCTCGGCACCGGCGACAAAATCTACCTGCAACTGGTTGAAATCAGCGAGCGCGAGCATCGCGTGATGAGTCTGCATGGCCGCATCGAAGCCACCGAAATTCACCAGTACCCGGCGAGCCGTGGGCTTGATCTCGATGGCCGGGCAATTGAACTCTTCACGCAGCATGGCGTAGCGCGGGCCCAGCAAGGTGCGGCACCCCTCGGGCAACAGCGGTGAGTAATTTTCACTGAGGCCCGATAAATTCTGATTGAGCAAAAGATCAACGCTGTAGCGCCGGGTAGCCAGATCGTCGACTGCCGCTATGCGCTGCGCCCAGCGCCGGGCGGCGGTTTGCCAGTGATGATCGAGGCCGTAATGATCGACGATGATCCAGTCGAACCCGGCATGGCCGGCCAACAAAAGATCCAGCGCGTCGATGTCGGCCTGCCACGGCAGCATTGATTCGATGGCTTGCTGTGGGTCTTCATCACAATAGAGATCCGGCAACGCAAATGTCTCGAACCCTTCGGCGCTCAGCATATCGAGCCGATGCCCCGGCAATTTCCGGCAGGCAAACGCGACGTGGCTGCCCTGCCCGCGCAACACTCGCGCCAGCGTCAGGCAGCGGGCAATGTGGCCGCTGCCGATGGTTGGCGAGGCGTCGGCACGAATCAACACTCTCATTGCAGCTCTCCACCCGCCTTGAGCGCGGCGTATAGGTATTCGGCGCGCTTCCAGTCTTCAAGGGTGTCGATGTCCTGCACCAGATGCCGGGGCAGAATCACCGGCAGGCTGGCTGGCGAATAGAGCACCTCGCCGCGCAACCACGCCTCACTGCGGCCCCAGTAGAACTGACCGGCATCCTGAAACGCTTCGGGCAGATCCTGTGAGCGGGTATGGCGAAATTCGGGATACAACGCGGTCAGCGCGCCCTGCCCGTCCAGCGTCAGCGCACGCTGCACCGGAAAACCGAAACTGCACACGGAAAACGCAAAGGACCGGTCGGGATGCTGTTCCAGTAACTCCAGTCCCTGATGCAGATAGCGCGCCTGCAGTAGCGGCGCCGTGGCGTATACACAGCAGGCGTAATCGAAGGCTGGCAGTTGCTGCAAGGCATGCACGATCACTGCCGCCGTGCCGGTGAAATCATCGGCCAGGTCTGCCGGGCGCAAAAATGGTACCTGCGCGCCATGGGCTCGCGCGACATCGGCAATTTCGGCATCGTCGGTGCTGACCACCACCTGCTCAAACAACCCTGAATCCAGCGCGGTGCGGATCGAGCGGACAATCATCGGCACGCCGTCGAATGGCAAGAGATTCTTGCGCGGGATGCGTTTGCTGCCGCCACGGGCCGGGATGATTGCAACGTTGCTCAAGGACGTTTTTCCAACAGGAACCAAGTGATGTCGTCCGCCGGGAATTGCGGATCGCGGTGATAGGCAAAACCATAATCGAGAAGGTGCAGATCGGCATAGCGATCGAGCATCTCACCGGCAAAATCGCGCTTGAACAGCTTGCCGCTGTTGCCACGATAGGACACTTCCACCGGTGCCGGATTGTAATACTCGGCGATCAGGATGTAGCGCTGGCTCAACGCGTACAACTGCGCATAAGCGGTCGGCAACAGCTCCGGGGCCAAGTGAATCAGCACGCCTTTACTCAGGGTCAGGTCGTAGCGGCGCTCGCGCGGGAAATCGAACAGCGAGCCATGCCAGATCTGTGCAATATCCAACGCCCGTGCCTGAGCACAGGCGCTGTCATTGATCTCGACGCCGAACAGCTCGCAACGCGGCAGCAGTTGATGCAACGCCTGCAAATTGTTGCCGGCGTTAGTGCCAAGTTCGACCAGGCTCTCGATGCCTGCGGCACGGCTCAGGGCTTTGGCAAACAACGCCAGATTCGTCGCCACCAGCGGTTGGCCGACATTGCGCTCGACGTACTGGTTGCCGAACTCACCCTGCCAGAATTTTTCCTGCTCGCTCAGATCACGCATGACTCAGTCTCACCCACCGCCACGGCGGCATTCATTCGGTCAGTCGACGCAATTGTTCGACTACATAATCCTGCTGCTGATCACTCAGCAACGGGTACAGCGGCAAGCTGATGGCCTCGGCGTAATAGCGTTCGGCCTCGGGAAAATCGCCCTCGGCAAAACCCAGATCACGGTAGTAGGGCTGCAAATGCACAGGAATATAGTGCAGGTTTACGCCGATCCCGGCGGCACGCAAGCCTTCGAACACCTGACGGTGGCTGAGGCCGATGCGATCGCTCTGCAAACGAATCACATACAGATGCCACGCCGATTGCGCCTCGGGCTGAGGGCTGGGCAGCGTCACCGGCAAGTACGCCAGCAGACGATCGTAACGCGCCGCCAGCGCCCGACGCCGGGCGATGAAATCGTCCAGCTTGCCCAGTTGCGACAGGCCCAACGCCGCCTGCAAATCGGTGATGCGGTAATTGAAACCCAGCTCGACCTGTTGGTAGTACCACGGCCCATGACTGGATTCGGTCATTTGCTGCGGATCACGGGTCATGCCGTGGCTGCGCAGGCGTTGCAGGCGCTCGGCCAGCTCCGGGCGGTTGGTCAGCACCATGCCACCCTCGGCGCTGGTGATGATTTTTACCGGGTGAAAACTGAACACCGTCATCGCCGCGAACTCGCCGCAACCGACCGGGCGTCCGGCGTAACTGGCGCCGACGGCGTGCGAGGCATCTTCAATCACGGTGAAGTTGTAGCGCTCGGCCAGTTCGGCAATCTTGCGCATGTCGCAGCTCTGCCCCGAGAACGCTACGGCTACCAGCACTTTCGGCAAAGTGCCGTCCTGTTCGGCCTGATCGAGCTTCGCTGCGAGGGCGAAGGCATCAAGGTTCCAGGTCAGCGGATCGATGTCGACGAAATCGACTTCGGCGCCGCAATAGCGTCCGCAATTGGCCGAGGCGAGAAAGGTGTTCGGCGTCGTCCACAACCGATCACCCGGCCCCAGCCCTGCGGCCAGACAGGCAATGTGCAGCGCCGCCGTGGCGTTGCACACCGCGACGGCGAAGTCAGCCTGGCAACGCTCGGCCATTGCCTGCTCGAAACGCTCGATGCTCGGCCCTTGGGTCAGCCAGTCCGATTGCAGCACCTCGACGACCGCATCGATGTCTGCCTGATCGAGGCTCTGCCGACCGTAGGGAATCATACCGAGAGCTTCGCGTGCAGATCGGCGATCTGGCCGACCGAGAGAAAATGCGGGTTGGTGTCGGAGCGATACTCGAAATCTTCGCTGACGACACGCCCCTGCTCACCGAGTCTGTCGACGGCGAAATCGACATCGACACTGGTGAAGCGAATCGACGGCTGGATGGTGTAGTGATCTTCGAACTCAAGGGTCATCCGCGCATCGTCCAGCGGCACCATCAACTCATGGAGCTTTTCACCGGGTCGAATGCCGACGTTCTTGTGCGGCAAATGTTCAGCCATACCGCGCGCCAGATCGACGATGCGGATCGACGGGATCTTCGGCACGAACACTTCGCCGCCGTGCATCCGCGCAAAGCTGTCGAGGACGAACTGCACGCCGTGGTCGAGGGTGATCCAGAACCGCGTCATGCGTTCGTCGGTGATCGGCAACTCTTGAGCACCGTCGGCGATCAGCTTGCTGAAGAACGGCACCACCGAGCCGCGCGAGCCGGCCACGTTGCCGTAGCGCACCACGGCAAAACGGGTTTCCTGCTCACCGGCAATATTGTTGGCGGCGACGAACAATTTGTCCGAGAGCAACTTGGTCGCGCCGTACAGATTGATCGGGCTGGCCGCCTTGTCGGTGGACAGCGCGACAACTTTTTTCACGCCGTTATCGATGGCGGCGGCGATGATGTTCTCCGCGCCATTGACGTTGGTGCGGATGCATTCGGTCGGGTTGTATTCCGCCGCCGGCACTTGCTTCAACGCCGCGGCATGCACCACATAGTCGATGCCGCGCATGGCCTGACGCAGACGATCGGCGTCACGCACATCACCAATGAAGTAACGCATGCACGGCGCGTTGAACGTCTGCTGCATTTCGTACTGCTTCAGCTCGTCGCGGGAGAACACCACCACGCGCTTGGGCTGGTATTGCTCGAGCAGTCGGGCGATGAATTTGCGCCCGAACGAACCGGTGCCGCCAGAGATGAAAATCGATTTACCGTTGAACATAGGTTGATTCCTGTCCGGCACGCTTAGGCGAGCAACTGTGCCCAATTGATCGAGGCATTTTCACCCAGAGTGAAACCTTTGCCGGTCAGGGCCAGGTTGGCGTTGTAAGCCGGATCCTGCGCGAAGACGCCGCTCCATTTCTCACGCAGTGTCGCCAGTGCTTGCGGCGCCTGCGGCAGTTCACCGGTATGCAGCACCTGCACCAACGGCGTCCACACGGTGAGGTAACCGGCCTGACCGGCCTTGAGGCACAGGTCGACATCGGCATAACCCTCGGCGAACGTCACTTCATCCAGTCCGCCAAGGGCGTTGAACAGCTCTTTGCGCGCCATCAGACAGACCTTCGACACGGCCGAGTAATTCTGCTCGACAGTCAAACGATGCATATAGCCGTCTGCCGCGTGTTTTTCGCCGATGAAGGGCGAACCCACGCCATCGTTCAGGCCGAGAATCAGACCGGCCTGAGCAATCTTGCCGTCGCGATCGACCAGTTTGGCACCGACGATACCCACTTCCGGACGCTGGGCGTGGTTGAGCAGCGAATCGATCCAGTTCGGGTTGACGACTTCACTGTCTGCGGCCAACAGCACCAGGTACTCACCCTGAGCCTGCTCGCTGGCGGCGTTGTACAGTGCGACTTCGCTCAGCGGCTGATCGGCACGCAGCACATTGACCTTGGCGTGGCGCAGCGTGCCAAGCCAGTCGTTGACCGCTGCCGATTGATTGGCGTTTGCCGCCAGCAACACTTCATAACGACTGTAACGGGTTCTGAGCAACACGCCTTCCAGGCAGCGACGCAGCACCGCAAGATCGTCGATGACCGGCACAATGATCGAAACCATTGGCTGTTCGGTGTGACGGTAATCGATCTGCCAGGTACCCGGCACCGTCGATGTGACCTTGGCCTTGTAGCCGCGATTACCTAGATGACGCAGCAACGCCTGGCGTTCATGGGCATTTTCTTCAAGCTCCGCCGCCCGAGTGATCAGCAGCGGCTCGTCGAGGTGCGCCAGGCCGTCAAGGCCACCCTGCTCAATGATGCGCAGCAACAGGTCAAATTCCAGCGCCTTACTGAAGTCAGCCTGATAACCGCCGGCTTCGAGCAAGACTTCACGACGGATCAACCAATGACGCGCCATCAGTGACGGCACGCTTTGCAGCAGATCCAGATTGAAACCGGGGCGGAACACGTCAACCAACGCGCCATTGTCCTTGCGCTGGACCTCGTCGGTGGCGACGGCACGCACCCCCTCGGCGGACATCAATTCCAGACTGGCGCGCAACAGGCCGCTGGCGGTGAACTGATCACCCGCCTCACCCAGCAGCAACCAATCGCTTGGCGACTGCTGAGCGGCCTGGTTGAGCTTGTCGACAAAGTTGCTTTGGGAGACTCGAACAAAGTGCAGCGTGTTTTGTGCAGTAGTCGCGGCCGGTGCTTCGCCGGTGGTGAACACGACAATC
Organism: Pseudomonas sp. IT-P395; assembly: GCF_949767675.1. Taxonomy (NCBI): domain Bacteria; kingdom Pseudomonadati; phylum Pseudomonadota; class Gammaproteobacteria; order Pseudomonadales; family Pseudomonadaceae; genus Pseudomonas; species Pseudomonas sp. IT-P395. The sequence continues at coordinate 90,117 of NZ_CATKPW010000012.1, read as the reverse complement.
CTGAACGCTTTGCAGTGACCTTCGAGCAGGCTGTCGAGCGACACCTGCAACTTGTCGATGTCGTTATCCAGGTCGAGCAGGAAAATACCGAACTGCGGGCCGCCGCCTTCAGTCGCCAGATGCCGGCCAATCGACTCAAGCTGTTCGTTCGCCGGCGCGCGAGCCACCAGCCACTGCAACAGGCGGCCGGACTTCATTTTGCCGAAGACCGGCTGATGATCGTCGACCGTCAGCGTTTCGAGACGGGCAATCCACTCGTGCATGGCTTGCGCGGCGCTCTCGTCACCGACAACGTCCAGTTGCGCCGCCAGACGTTTGACCACAGTCTGGTTGAAGGCGTTGAGATCATGGGCCTGCCACAACCGGTCAACCACACTTTCCGGCGTGTCGTTATTGCGCGCCTGCAACAGGTGCGCCTGACGGGCCCACACGCCTTCCAGCCCTTCCAGTTGCATGCGACCGGCCGGCAGCGCGTGCAACATGAATTCGAACTGCTCCAGACGATCGAAGAATGCCTGGTTGTAAAACGGCATTTCGACATACTGCAGCGGGCCAAAACGACGATCTGGCGCCTTCAACGCCTGGTTCCAGGTCGATTCGAAAATCAGCTCGGCAGTCAGCGCACGCCCGGACTTCAGGCTGTCGGCCATCGCCTCGAAACTTTCCAGGGCAAAGGCCTTGGCCTGCGCGATATCCAGCCCTTCGATAGCGGTAGGCAGCGAGACGAGGAACTCGGCAAAAGCCTCTCGTTCGGCGACCGACTTGGCATCGACGTAGGTCAGCGAATGATACACGTCGGTATTGTGCTCGGAGACGCCGTAGTTGATCTCGCGCACCACATAAGGAATCGGCAGGATGCGGGCCTTGGCACTGGCCAGCAGGTAGTAGACATGACCGATTTCCTGCCACTGGAAATTGGTCCCCGGCGGCAACGCCGAATGCCAGTTTTTCATCAGGTCAGTACGGGTTACCGCGTAGAACGGCGGGATGTACTGGCTCATGTAATCGAGGACACGATCCTGCGCGCGCTCGGACGCATAGTCTTCCTGGACTTTCTTGTCGCGGCGGTAGTAGTTCACGCCATGAGCCAGTGACAGGTACATCAGGCAATAGCCGTGGCACATGCCGTAGTCAGGGTTGGCATGCAGGAAGCCGACGGACTCTGCCAGTGAATCGTGCAGGATGAAGTCGTCGTCGGCCGCCAGCACCATGTATGGCGTGGTCAGATGCTCGACACCATAGGCCAGTTTGGCCTGCATGCCCCAGTAGGCGAACTGCGGGACATGGTGGTAATCGACGGCGCAGAAGTCGCCTTCAGGTCGTTCGAGGGTCGAATCGAGCACCATGATTCTGCAGGGCAAGCTGCTGTAATACTTCACCGCCCGGCGCAGGAACGCCGGACGATTGTGAGTAATCAGCACCACCGTCAACAGATCGTTGAGCGGTAGCGTCAGTTCAGAACTGTACTTGCCTTGCATAACTTCTCTCCACAACCGGCGACTCGCCGAGATAACGCTTTGGTGATGTTGCGAATTAACGGACGCGACGCAGATAGCCGTCCGGCGCCACGGTGATCAGCAGCTTGTTTTGCAACTGCTGGTCGATCTCGAAATCCTGGTTCTCTTCCAGGTATTTCCACACCGCGGTTTTCGGGTTGTCGCCCGGGCCCCATGGACGATCCGGGAAGAAATCGGCCGGCATGTCTTCAACCACGGTGTCCATGACCACGCAGTAGCTGTCGACCGACACCAGCGGTGCGTACAGACGCAGCTCTTCCAGTACGTGATCGTGGGTGTGGTTGGAGTCGAGCACCAGAATGACTTTCTTGCCTTTGGCCGCAGCCTGCACCTGGGCGGCAATGCCGGCGTCGATGCTCGAACCTTCGATCATCTTGATGCGCTTGGCCATCGGGTGGCTTTCGATCGCTTCGCGGTTGTGCGGGCGAATGTCGAGGTCGATGCCCAGCACTTCGCCGTGGCCTTGCAGCTCCAGCAACGAGGCGTAGTAGATGATCGAACCGCCGTGGGCGATGCCGCACTCGATGACCAGATCCGGTTTGACCTGCCAGATGATCTCCTGCATGGCCATCATGTCTTGTGGCAGCTGGATGATCGGACGGCCCATCCACGAGAAGTGGTAGCTGTACTTGTGCTTGGCCGATTCGTTGAAGAAATCGCGGGCCAGGCCGGTGAGTTTCTGGTCGTCACCCTGCTGGGCAATCTGTTCCCGGCACTCGGCTTCGAAGGCTTGGTTGATGCTGTTGTCGGTCATTTTAATAATCTCAAGGGTCACTGAAACGAAGCGCTGTCGACGGCGTGATAGACGTAGCGTCCACCGGTCATCCGCTTGATCTCTTCGAGGTAATTGGAATTCATCACAAACAGGTTGGCGCCTTCGGGCAACGCGTCCATCGCCTCTTGCGGCGAGGACACCCGCGCGCCGCTCAACGGCAGATAACGCCCCTGCTTGGCCGGGTTGATATCCACCACACGGTCCACCGCGACACCGGCACGTTGCAGGAACAGCGAATAGATCACGCCTTTGGACGAAGCGCCCCAGATCGCCGAACCCTGCTCGGGGGCGGACTGAATGATCTGCACGGCGCGATCGAGGCTGGCGGTGAAACCGTCAGGCAGGCTCAGGCGCGGCACCGGTTGATCCGGAGTCAGGCGCAAGGTCGACAGGTCGGCGACGATGTACAGGTATTGGCCACCGAACAGGTGACCGGCCTCGTGCACCGTGCCAAACAGCCGGCGCAGGTCATCGAGGCGGAAATAATTGACGTGTTCGTAGAACAGGTCGAACCAGGCTTTGTGCTCAAGAATCCAGTCGAAGCACGGCACTTCGATGTAGATCTGCCCGCCCTGATTGGCATTGGCGATTTCGGCGAGAAAGCTCAGCGGATCCTGAATATGCTCCAGCACATGGCGCAGGACGATGGCGTCTGCCGCCAGCCCGAGACCACGGGTGAACGGCGCCTTGATCACGTCGGCGTTTTCGCCTTCGTACGCCGGGTCGATGCCGGTGATCGCATAACCGAGGCCCTTGAGCAGCTCAAGGAAATAGCCTTTGCCGCAGCCGACTTCGATCAGTTCCTGACCCTTGAAGTGCTTGGCGATGATGCCTTCGACGTCACTCAAATGCTTCTGGAACTGGCCGGAATGCGCCTGCTCGTTCTGATAATCGGCGTCGTAGCTGAGTTTGTCAGCGTCGAACGCGGCGTTGAAGATCAGACCGCTGCGCTCGTCCTGCACCAACAGCATGTCGGCACTGGCCGAGGCCTGCGCCGACGCGGGATCGGCAAAGGTGCGGTTCTGCAGCACCGGTAGGTCAGTAACCCGATACAACTCGTGCCTCATTGCGGCTCTCCCAGTAACTGTTGCAAACGCTCGGTCACCGCCCAGAACGCCAGCGGTTCGTGGGTTGGGTATGGGTAGTGGCCGAGGTTCAGATGCAGCGACACGTCGCGTTCGCGCAGGCGTTGTTCGACCAACGCGCGCACGGACACCGGTTGGCCGCTGGCGCAATTGATCACGCCGTTGAAGTCGGTTTTTTGCAGGATCGCGGCGAGGTAGCCGGCAGCGCGTTCAATCGGCAGAAAATCGCGCAACTGCTCACCGGCGGACATGTTGAACGACGCCTCACCGGCATCGATCGCCCGGTCCAGCGCGGCCAACAGACTGTTGGGGTTTTGCCCTTCGCCATGCAGATAGAACAGGCGCGCCCACTGCAAAGTGAACGGCAACTCCTGCTGCAGGTTTTGCAGAAACAGGTGCAGCGTGTGCTTGGCCAGACCGTAAGGATTGCTCGGCTTCGGCTCGGTGTTTTCACTGAGTGGGCCGCTTTGCAGGCCGTATTCGAAACAGGTGCCGGTGACCAGCACCTGCTGCACGCCCGCCTCGACCGCGCTTTTGATAAAGCGGTAATCGGCCATCAGGTTGTGTTCGAAATGGAACAGCGCCCGGTAGTTCGGCAAGCCCGGCCAGGCCAGATGCGCCAGTGCATCGATACCCGCGGTCAACGCGTGGATATCGAGATCGGCGGCGTGAATATCCGCTGCGATGAACTCGACGTCGTTGATCCACGGCATGCCTTGCGCCGTTTCTGGGTTGCGCGCCACGGCGCGGATTTCACAACCACGCGCCAGCAATGCGGCAACCAGATGCCGGCCGACAAAGCCTGTGGCTCCGGTGACCAGAACCTTCACAGCACTTTCAACTCAGGCACGGCGATCACGAAGCGGCCGTCCCACCGACGCACTTGCGCCAGTTGCTGACTGACTTCGTGCAGCAGGTTCCACGGCAGCACCAGCACGTAATCCGGTTTTTCGAGATCAATCTGCGCCGGCGCCACAATCGGAATGCGGCTACCCGGCAGGAACTTGCCCTGCTTGTGCGGATTGGCATCGGCGACCCAGGCCAGCAGGTCCGGTTTGACCCCGGCGTAATTGAGCAAGGTGTTGCCTTTGGCCGCCGCGCCATAACCGACCACACGTTTACCGTCAGCCTTGGCCTGCAACAGGAAACGCAGCAGTTCATGCTTGATGCGTTCAGCGGCGGGCGCGAGGGTCGCGTAGTACTCGGCGGTTTTCACCCCGGCATCCAGTTCGGCTTGCAACTGTTGTTGCACCGCCGCTTGTACCGCGCGGCGCTCGCCGTCCTTGCGCTGGACGAATACACGCAACGAACCGCCATGGGTGGTTAGTTGGCTGACGTCGAACACTTCCATGCCATTGCGCTCGCACAGGGTCTGCACGGCGGTCAGCGACAAGTAGGAATAGTGTTCGTGATACAGCGTGTCGAACTGCGCGCCGGCCATCAGTGTCAGCAGTTGCGGGAATTCGAAAGTGGCCACACCAGTCGGCTTGAGTAGCGTCGCGAAACCGCCGAGGAAATCATTGATGTCCGGCACATGCGCGAGCACGTTGTTGGCCGCCATCAGATCGGCGCCCCAGCCTTCGGCTTGCAACTGCGCAGCAGTCTCACGACCGAAGAACAGTTCACGAATTTCCAGGCCTTTTTCCCGAGCCGCTTGCGCGGTGCTGCGCGTCGGCTCGACGCCCAGACACGGAATGCCCCGGCCCGCCACGTATTGCAGCAGGTAACCATCGTTGGCGGCGACTTCCACCACACGACTGTCGGCAGTCAGGCCAAAGCGCTCGACCATCTCGGCGACATAGCGCTCGGCATGAGCCAGCCAGGTGCTGGAGAACGAACTGAAGTAAGCGTACTCAGCATCGAACAGGCTATCGGCACTGGTGTAATCCTCGGTCTGTACCAGCCAGCATTGCTGGCACACGGCGACCTTCAACGGCACCCATTGCTCGGCCTGTTCCAGGCGATCGGCGTGCACGTAGGCGTTGGACGGTGGCGAGGTGCCGAGGTCGATCAGCGGCAGGCTCAGCGGTGCGGCGCACCCACGGCAGTTCATAGACGCACTCCAGCAAAGTGTTGATCGAGCGCGGGATGGCTGGAATCACGCGCTGACAAATTATTGACAGGCAACGGCCAGGCAATCGCCAGCCGTGGATCGTTCACCGACAGACCGCCCTCGTGCTCCGGCGCGTAATCGGCGCTGTGCAGGTAAAGCAGTTCGGCGTCCTCGGTCAGGGTCTGGAAACCGTGGGCGAAGCCGGCCGGGATCAACAGACTGCGACCGTCGCCAGCCTTGAGGTGCTCGGCGTGCCAGTGCAGAAACGTTTCGGAGTCAGGACGCAGATCCACCGCAACGTCCCACACTTCACCGCGCAGACAGGTGATCAATTTGGCTTCCGGCGCATTGGCATTCTGATAATGCAGACCGCGCACACTGCCCTTTTCACGGGTGCAGGAATGGTTGATCTGACGGATATGGAACTCAGCGCCGAACGCACTCAGGCTGCCTTCGCAAAACAGCCGAGCGAAGTGCCCCCGCTGGTCTTCGAAACGTTTGTGCTGAACGCTGAACAACCCGGCCAGCGGCAACGCCTTCAGGGAAAACTCGCTCACAGCGCGCCTCGGTACAGGTTCAATTGGCCGAGGGTGACGCTGCGCATGTCATCGCCGTTCTGCCACGCCAGGTGCCAGTCGAGGGTCTGCGTCAGGCACTGCTGCAAGGTCCAGCGCGGCTGCCAGCCGAGTACCTGGCGGGCGCGGCTGCTGTCCAGACGCAGCAGGCCGGCCTCGTGCAGTTCGCTTTTCTCGATGCGCAAACCGCGCGCCTGCGGCCAGCGGCTGGCAAGCAATTCAACCACTTCGCCGACGCTGCACATGTCCGCTTCGCCCGGGCCAAAGTTCCACGCCCCGGCGTATTCCGGGCCTTGTTCGTAGAGGCCGGCGGCCAGTTGCAGGTAACCGGCCAGCGGCTCCAGCGCGTGCTGCCACGGGCGTACGGCTTGCGGATAGCGCAGGGTCACCGGTTCGTCGGCGGTCCACGCTTTGAGCACGTCGGGAATCAGTCGCTCAGGAGCGAAGTCACCGCCGCCCAAGACGTTGCCGGCACGCGCCGTGGCCAGGGCCAGACCGTGTTCGGCGTATTTGTCCGCCGGGAAAAACGACGCGGCATAAGACTGTGCGAGCAATTCACAGCAAGCCTTGCTGCTGCTGTAAGGATCGTGGCCACCGAGGGCTTCGTCTTCGCGGTACGGCCACAGCCATTCCTTGTTGGCGTAGACCTTGTCGGTGGTGACCAGCACGCAAGCACGCACGCAACCGACCTGACGAATCGCTTCGAGCAGGTTCAACGTGCCCATCACGTTGCTGGAGTAAGTACCGAGCGGATCACGATAGCCTTCGCGCACCAGCGGCTGAGCGGCCAGGTGCAGCACGATCTCCGGCTCGGTGTCGGCGATGATTTCCAGCAAGGCGCCGAGATCACGCAGATCACCGCGCTGATCGTTGATGCCTTCGTGCACGCGCGCCAGTTCAAAAAGGCTCGGCTCGGTCGAAGGATCAAGGGAGAAACCGCTGACTTGCGCGCCGAGGCTTTGCAGCCACAGGGTCAGCCAACTGCCTTTGAAACCGGTATGTCCGGTGACGAGAACGCGTTTGCCGCGCCAGAAATCCGCACTCAGGCCCATTGCTTCCATGGGGCCTCCCCGCTCTGCCACAGCGCTTCGAGATGGTTCTTGTCGCGCAGGGTGTCCATCGGGTGCCAGAAGCCTTCGTGCTCAAAGGCTTTCAACTGTTCGTCGGCCGCCAGACGCGCCAGCGGCTCGGCTTCCCAAGTGGTAGCGTCATCGGCGATGTACGGCAGCACTTTTGGCGAGAGCACGAAGAAGCCACCGTTGATCCAGCCACCGTCACCACGAGGTTTTTCGGTAAAGCCCAGCACTTGATCGCCTTGACGCTCAAGCGCGCCGTAACGACCCGGCGGTTGCACAGCGGTGACGGTCGCCAGACGACCGTGAGCTTGGTGGTAATCCACAAGCTGAGCGATGTTGATATCGGAAACGCCGTCGCCATAGGTGAAGCAGAACGCCTCTTCATCCTGCAGATAACGGCCGGCCCGCAGCAGCCGGCCACCGGTCATGGTCTCCTCACCGGTGTCGATCAGGGTGACGCTCCACGGTTCGCTGTAATTCTGGTGCACGTCCATGCGATTTTCGCGCATGTTGAAGGTGACGTCGGAGGTGTGCAGGAAGTAGTTGGCGAAGAAGTCCTTGATCGCATAGCCCTTGTAGCCGAGGCAGATCACGAAGTCATGAATCCCGTGGGCGGAATACTGCTTCATGATGTGCCAGAGAATTGGCTTGCCGCCGATCTCGATCATCGGCTTGGGCTTGAGGTGCGACTCTTCACTGATGCGCGTGCCGAGGCCACCCGCCAAAATAACTGCCTTCATCGTCTCCCCTCTTGTTCTTCACCGGGCTGCGCGCCGCTTTCTTGAGCTTTGCGGGCCTTCTGGCTAAACCTTTTGCCGATCCGTGCGCCGCTGGAGTGACCGCGAGCGCTCGTTTTATGGCGATTTACAGGGGACTTGCAGGAAACGCGCCAGCTCCACAAGCCCCTCACCCTAACCCTCTCCCAAAGGGAGAGGGGACTGACCGTTGTGTTTGGGCGAGGTACGCCGACGTGCGATACCGAGTCGAACTCAGGCTTTGAAATGCACACAAACCGGCCTCCTCGACCACCGGGAGAGGGCTGGGGCAGCGGGAAAACCCACCACAAATCAAAAGCCGAACACCCGAGCTCCTCACCACTCAATAGGCCGAGTGTCAGCTCGCCTGCTCTTGATCTTGATCCACGGGCGACGTCGGAAGGCTGAGTGGAGGGATTGATCCGGGCGTGGGAGCGCAGCGACCGTTTGGCGCAGCCAAACACAGCGAGAGGAGGTGCAGCGAAGCAAACCGTAGGCGCTGCGCCCGGATCGATCCCGCAGCGAAGGAACCCCGAGCCCCAGCGAGCGGGCCGCACGTAGGAGCAAGCCTTTTGGGTTACCTTTTCGGCGTTTGGAAAAGGTGACCCGCCGTAAGGGCGGAACCCTGATCAGCAACACCCGCAGCAACGGATACACACCCCCCCAAGAGCATGGTCGGCCCAAAGGCCGCCAAGCCCCAGACAAAAAAAGGGATGAACCCAAAGATTCATCCCTTTCCACAAGCCAGATCAACAATGCAGACGATTACCCAAACATGGCAAACCCATCACCACTAACCGGCACCTCAAAAGCCTGACCATCGGCAGTCTGAAGGTGCTCGATGTTGTTGAACCCGGCGTACCAGCCCGCCAGTTTCACGCCGTTGTCCGGCACACCAGTGCTACCGTCATTGGCACTGTGCAAATAAGCGTCATCACCGATGCGGGTAACGTTCAACTGGCTGGCGTTGGCGATCGTGTTGAGGATCAGGGTGTCGTTCAGATCCCAGCCCTCATCCTGGATCGTCACCAGGCCGGTGGTGTTGACCACGTAGGTGTCATCGCCCTGGCCGCCATAGGCACTGCCGCCGGAGGTCGACTGACCGGCCAGATTGAGGATCAGCAGGTCGTCGCCTTCGTCTCCTGTCAACGTGTAGTGGCTACCAGTGCCGGTGATCACGTCAATGCCTTGACCGCCATGGGCGAGGCCACGGCCGAGCGTAATGATGTCATTGCCCTCATCGCCGCTGACCCACGTGAACAGATCGTCGCGCGCAGCAACGATGACATCATCACCCGCACCACCGGACAAGCTGTCGGACTGCCCCGCAACGTCGAGACCTGAAGCCAGACCGCCGTAGATGTGATCGTTGCCATCGCCACCCTGAATCTGGTCGTCGCCCGCGCCGCCTTCAAGAATGTTATCGCCCCAGTCGCCCTCAAGAACGTCATTGAACTGGCTACCACGCAAGCCTTCGATATCGATGTAAACATCGTGGAACGCAATACCACTCTGCACGCCCCATTTCAGCGAAGCGCTCAAGCCTTCGCTACTGTCGTCATAGCTGACGATGTCGATACCAGCGCCACCCTCAAAGTTATCGGCACCCGCACCGCCCAACAGCACATCATTGCCGGCGCCGGAGACGATGGTGTTGTTCTCGTCATTGCCGTAGCCAACGAAGTCAGCGCTGCCGGTATAGGTCAGGTTTTCAACGAACGCACTCAGTCTCAACTCGGACAGGCTGGTGTACACGCGATCGGTCCCCCCCATGTAGCCTTCGATTTCCTCGACGGTCACACCGGTGCTGTTGATTGTGTAGACATCGTCACCGCCACCGCCAGCGACGACCACACCACTGGTGTTCACGGTGAAGTGGTCGGCATCGGTGGAACCAATAACCTCTTCCACATTAATCAGCGTGTCGCCCGCCGCGTTGACACCGCCGCCGATCAAAATGTTGACCGGATCGAAAGCGTAGCGATAACTCACGGTGTCATGGCCGTCACTACCGTCGATGCTCATAAAGTCTTTGTGACGATAAATCACATCATCGAAGCCCGAACCCTGCAGCGCTTCAATGCCGGTGAAGGTGTCACCGTAGGCAATGGTCAGCCCGTCAAAGTTGGCAAAGTCTTCGACTCTCACGCCTTCAAGACTGTCGCTATAGCTGACCGTATCGTAGCCATCACCACCAACGAAGTGATCGGCACCATCCCCACCCCACAGCCAGTCGTTACCGGCACCGCCAATGATTTCGTTGTCACTGGCATTGCCGTAAGCCTTGAAATCGCCGGTGCCGGTGAAGGTCAGCTTTTCAATGAACGGGTCCATCTTGAGGGTGTTGAGGCTGGTGCGCAGTTCGTCATAACCCGCATTGTCTTCCTCGACAATTGCCACACCCTCACTGTCGACGATGTACAGATCATCCCCGACGCTACCCTCGAACGTCACACCGCCGACCGAACTGGTAAACGTATCGTTGTGGAACGTACCGAAGACTTTCTCGACACCGATGAGGGTGTCGACCTTGCCTTCAGCCCCTGCGACAGTCGTGGCATCTTTGCCGAACTCGACACTGACACCCGACGACATCGCGTAATAGGTCGCCGTGTCGAACCCTTCTCCGCCATCCAGCACATCAGAACCTGCACTGCCGATCAGTACATCATCCGACTCCAGTCCATAGAGTTCGTCATTATCGTCGGAGCCCAAGAGGACATCCGCTTCACTCGTTCCATTCACTACTGACATTTGCGTCTTCCTTGCGTTGTTGTTGAAAGCGGTTCTGTCGGCAGAGAGAGACCGTTCAAGCGTGCAATCCCTGCCGGATGAGTAAACGAATAAAGAGGTATCGACTGCAAAAACCCAAACCTTGAGCCTGCACACGAGAAAGTGTCGACGGGTGTGTAAGAAGGTTTCTCCAGAGACAAGAAAGGGCGAACCCGGAGATCGGGTTCGCCCTCAGCAGTATTGCCTACACCCTCAATCCCGTTGCGGGAGCGATGGTGTTCGATTCAGCGATCAGCCAAACATGGCAAACGCGTCACTGTTGGCCGGCAGGTTGATGACTTCTCCGTTGGCCGTCTGGATTTGCTCGATGGTATCGGAACCGGCGAACCAGTCTTTGAGCCGCACACCCTCCTGTGGAGTGTCACCCACGTTGAAACTCAATCGGTGCAGATAAAGATCATCGCCGACACGATCGATCTGCAATTCAGAGCTTTTGATGTACGACAACACTAGCTTATCGCCATGACTTACACCGTCATCCTGGATCGTCACCAGTCCCGGCGTGCCGATCGTGTAAATGTCGTCACCTTCACCACCATTGGCAAAACCGCTGGATTTGAGCACCAGTTGATCATCCCCGGCACCGCCAAACAGAGCAAAGCCCAGACCTGTTCCTGTGAGCAAATCGTTGCCCTCACCGCCATCGGCCATGCCGGAATTCACTGTAATAACATCACTGCCCGCCTCGCCGTAAGCCCGGCTGCCGGTGTCATTGGCGGCAGTCAGGAGGGTGTCGTTACCATTTCCGCCATACAACGTGTCAGCCTGCGCACCGGTATCGGCTCCTGGATTGGTAAGAGGGCCGATCAAAGACGCCAGACCGCCGTAGATGTAGTCTGCCCCGTCACCGCCATAAATAACGTCGCTCCCGGCATAGCCTTCGAGAAAATCAACGGCTGAAGTCCCCGTCAATGTGTCGTTGTATTGGCTGCCGATGACTCGTTCGATGTTGAGCAGGACGTCTCCTTGCGCATCCCCGCCCTGATTGATGTTGGTTTGCAGATTAACCGTCACGCCAGCCGTGCTGTTGGCGTACCAGGCAACGTCATGCCCTTCGCGCCCGTCAATCCGGTCGGCGCCCGCACCGCCGATCAAGTTGTCGCCAGAAGCCGTTCCGGACAAGGTGTCGTCAAAGCTGCTGCCTTGGAAAAACTGGATCGAGGCGTAGGTATCGCCAGCCGCATCGCCGGCATTGATACCGGTTTTCAGATCAATGGTGATAGCACCGTCAGAGTGTTCGTAGCTGACCATATTGAAGCCACCCAAACCATCGAAAGTGGTGGCCGTATCGGCGCCGATGAAAACGTCATTGATTGCTGTGCCTCTGAAAGCCTCGATACCGACGTAAGTATCTCCAGCAGCAATACCGGAATTGATCCCTGTTTTCAGGTCGATGCTGACGCCCACCGCACTGTCGTTGTAACTGACGGTATCGATACCCGCGCCGCCGATAAACAGGTCGGCACCTGCACCACCGTAAAACAGATCATTGCCCGATCCGCCAGTGATGATGTTATCGCTGGCGTTCCCCCAGCCAATGAATGCTCCGGAGCCGGTGTAGGTGAGGCGCTCGACATTGGCGCTCAGGTAGATCTGGCCGAAGTTGCTGCGCACTTCGTCATAGCCGCCACCTGCCTGTTCGATGACCGTACCGCCGGCACCATTGATGACATAAACGTCATCGCCGCCCCCCCCTTCAAACGTTGCAGTGGCACCGTCGACATTGAATGTGTCGTTGAGCGCCGTGCCGATGACCTTCTCGATATTGAACAGGGTATCGCCCTGAGCATCACCGCCGATGCCGGCACGACCCGCTCCCCCGCTGCGGATATCGACGTTGATGGACTCGGCAGATGTCGAGTAGTCAACCACATCACCGGTTCCACCACCGCCATCAAACGCAAACACTCGGCTGTCGGCAATGAACGTGTCATTGGCGCCCGAACCCTTGATTGCCTCAATGCTCGTGTAGGTATCACCCGCGCCGATTCCGGAGTTCACTCCAGTCTTGAGGTTGAGCGTCACGCCCACCGGACTGTCGGTGTAATCAACGGTGTCCATGCCCGCACCGCCGATGAACTGGTCTGCACCGCCACCGCCGAGCAATATATCGTTGCCGATGCCACCCGTGATGATGTTGTCACTGGCGTTACCGTAACCGGTGAATGCCGTTGTACCGGTGTAGGTCAGTCGTTCGACGTCGGCGGCCAGCGATTGAATATCGTAGTTGGTACGCACTTCATCGTTGCCGCCACCCGCCTGCTCGATCACTGTGGTGACGCGAGTGCCATTGATGATGTACACATCATCGCCGGCACCGCCTTCCAGGGTGAACGTACCGCCATTGACACTGAGCGTGTCGTTGAATGCCGTACCGATGACTTTTTCGATACCGGTCAGCGTATCGCCCTGAGCATCGCCACCGATGCCGGCACGACCTGTTCCTGCAGAAACCAGATCAACAGTGATCGCTGCGGACGATGTCGAGTAATCGACCACATCGCCAGTTCCGCCACTGCCATCAAAAGCGAACACCCGACTGTCGGCAATGAACGTGTCATTCGCGCCCGACCCTTTGATCACCTCGATGCCAGCGTAAGTATCTCCCGCCGCGATCCCGGAATTGACCCCGGTTTTCAGGTTGATGCTGACACCCACGGTGCTATCACCATAACTGGCGGTGTCGATACCGGCGCCGCCTATAAACTGATCGGCACCCGCACCGCCATACAACAAGTCGTTACCAACGCCACCTGTGAGGATGTTATCGCTGGCATTGCCCCAGCCAATGAAATCCCCCGTACTGGTATACGTCAGGCGTTCGACGTTAGCGCTCAGATAGATCTGACCAAAACTGGAGCGCACTTCATCATCGCCGCCCCCCGCTTGCTCGATCACCGTACCGCCATTGTTGAGGATGTAAACATCATTCCCTGCGCCGCCCTCAAAGGTGGCGCCACCCTTTTGCGCGGTGAATGTGTCGTTGAACGCCGTGCCGATAACCTTCTCGATGTTGGTCAGGGTATCGCCTTGAGCGTCGCCCCCCGTACCGGCCAGACCCGAGAGGTCAACGTTGATCGCTTGCGCAGACGCCGAGTAATCCACCACGTCAGCGGTCCCGTCACCGCCATCAATCTTGTCCGCACCGGCACTGCCCTTAATCAGATCATTACCGGCCAGACCGTTGATCTCGTCATCCCCACTGGTACCCGTCAGCGTATCCGCGCCGTTTGTTCCGTTAATAACCGCCATTAGTTCTTCCTTGCCTTGTTGTGAACCGGTACCGGCATGCGCGGCGATCAACATCCTCGCGGCAAGCGCTCTAAACCCACGAATGTGTTGATATCGACTGCAAAGACGCGAAGCTTGAGCGTCGGCAAAAATTTGTATCGAAACTGGTGCAAAGACGATTTTCAGAAGCAAAAAAAAACAGGTGACTATAAAAGTCGCCTGTTTTTTTCAGATCACGCCTGGCTCGATCAATCGGCCAGCCAGCCGTATTCCCAGTAGCGCAGGTTATCGCCGCGCAACACGTAATCGCGCAGCACCACCTCACGCAATTCATCGCCCATGCGATAACTGGCATCCGGATCCGCCAGGTGCATGCGGATCGCTTGCAGCCATTCATCCGTGGAGTTGGTCTTGATCCGCGTGCACGGCAAGTAACCGCGATAGGCCTCGGTGTCGGTGCAGATCACCGGGTAACCGCAGGCGCCGTATTCCAGCAGCCGCAAGTTGCTCTTGCAGTCGTTGAAGATATGGAATTCCAGCGGCGCCAACGCGAGATCGAGGTTGAGGCTGGCCAGTTTCGCCGGGTACACGTCCAGGCCGATGACGCCATGGAACTCATGCATGTACGGCCGCAGATCATCCGGGCACATGCCGAAAAATACCCAGTCGACTTCATTGGCCAGTTCACGAACAACCTCGGCGATCACCGCCAGATCACCGTGGTGACTGGTGCCGCCGCCCCAGCCGACCCGCGGTTTCTTCGAGGTCCGACGCTGGCTGCGCAGGTGGCCCCACAAGTCCTTGGCCAACATGTTAGGGACGACACGAATGTCGTGGTGCATGTCCGACAGCACGTTGGCCAGCGGCGCGGTGGATACGACCGCGCGATCACACAGCCCGATGGCACGCCGCACCATACGCTCCATGTCCTGCTTGCTCGGCATATTACGGATGTGCGCATTGCGGTGGGGAACATCAATGACGTAGTCGTCGAGTTCGAAGATCCGTCGAGCGTTGAAGTACTTTTTCAACGGTGGGATTTCATCGATGGCGTGCTCCGAGTAGCGCCCTTGCAGAACGATCACATCAGGTGACTGACGTTCGATATCGATGATCGACGGCAAACCGTAGCAAATGCGCCCTTCTGCCCGATTGGCCGCTTCCAGCTCGATCATCGGCTGGCTCATGCGGTAATGGCCGATGGCTGAAGCGTTGATCGGCACCACCAGCAGATTGGGCAGCTGTGCCTTGGAGAACGCACTCCAACCGGTGCGCAGGCCAGGCTCCAGACTGAAGTTGGTGGCGCCCACGCCCTGCAACGTCAGGTTGACGTTGTAGGCCGGATCGCGCGCCACGAGCGGCAGCCAGCGCTGGTAAAACGTCTCCCTCTCCTCGGTGTGCTGCGCTTCTTCCTCAGGCGTCGCCATTGCACTTGGCCGTGCCCCCACGGCCAGCACCGCATGAGGGTTGAGCACCACCAGATAACCGTCACGGCCAACACGCAGACACAGATCGACGACATTGAGCGTTTGCTTGAGGTCCTGCTCGTCCAGCCCGCCGACCGCTTCGTACACCGACCGGCGAATCATCAGGCAATCACCGCCGACGGCACTCAGGTCATGCACTGCTTGCAGGCGGTGCATGTACCCTTCCGACTGCATCGGCTGGCCATAGAACGGCAACCCGACCGGCCCGTTCAAGCCAAGAATCAGACCCGCGTGCAGCACGCCACCGTCCGGGTTGAACAGCTTGGCGCCGACCACCCCGACCTCCGGTCGTTGCGCATGATTGAGCAGTTCGTCGAGCCAATCGCTCTGGGTGATTACCGCGAAGGCATTGAGCATCAGCACATACTCACCGCGCGCCTGGCCGACGGCAAAGTTGTGCACCGCTGCCGCATTGCCCTTTTGCAGGTAGCTCAGCACACGTATCCGCTCGCTGCCCATTTGCGCCATACCGTCCAGCCACGCCAGCGCTTCGGCGCTTTCGCTGCCGTTGTCGACCAAGAGCAATTCGTACTCGGTGTAGGCAGTCTTTTCCAGCAGGGTCTCGACGCAGCGCTGCAACGCGGCGGTCTGGTCCTGCGTGACAATGACCACCGACACCAGCGGGCGCCGGGCATGGTGATAGTCGACACGATTGAGCAGCCCGCTATTACCGACACGGACTTCATGAGCGATGCCAAGGCGTTGCAGATGCGCTTCGAGGATTCGCGGACTTTGCTCGACGACGCCGGGATTGATAAGCCATTGCGACAGGTCGTATTTCGACTCCAGCAGCACTTCAGCAATGTGCCCGACGACTTGCAGGCCATCACTTTCAACCATGCGCCACAGCACATCGTGGGGCGCCAGTTCGGCGAACGTCGAGGTAAAACCGCCAAGGGCCAGAAACCGTTCGCGCTGGAATGCCAAGGCGCGCCCGACGTAGGGATAGCTACGCATGAGATCAAGGTTGAAATCAGGTTTGAACGCAGGCTCTGCCGACTCGCCATCGCGCAGGCTGCCTTCGTCGCTGTACAGGCATGTCAACGAGCTTGCGTGCGCAATGCGATCGGCCATCACCAACAACGCTGGCACCACCGGGCAGTCACCTGGCTGCAGCAGATAAAACCAGTCGGCGCCTTCCAGTTGCGGCAGCAGAGCGTTGATCTGCTCCAGGCCGTCCCCCTGCAACGGCATGTGGAACACCCGACCGTCCAGCTTCGCTTCGCTGCAAACCGTGGACAGCACCAGCACCAGCTCCGGCGGATAATCCTGAGCGGCGAGCGCATCAAGCGTACGTTCCAGACCATCGCGGCTGCCTTGCCCATCAATGATGATCGGCACGATGCGCGGCTGATGCGACCAGCCGGCGAGGGTTTCCGGCAGCCATTTGCGCTGTGCCGCGGTCAGCACCCGACACGCCAGCCACTGCGCATAGAGTTCGCCGAAACTGAAGCTGTCGACACCGACCCCCAATTCCTGACGGCTCTGCTTGGAACCCAGGGTACGGCTCAGCGGCAGTTCTTCCCAGACCCGAGGTGTCTCGTCGGCCTTGGTCAATTGCACATAGCGCACCCATCCCGGCGCCGGCGCCGACTCTCCGCTGCGGACCTTGAGCATTTGCGAGATCCACTCGCGCTCGATCTCCGCCGCGTCTTTCATCGGTTGCTGCGCGCTCAGACGCTCGGGGTAAAGTCGTTCGGCACTCAGCACATTGTTGGAGACCACCAGGTTGCCGCGCCGCAGCAGGCAGACATACAAAGCAAAATCCAGGGTCGCGACGAAGCAGGCTCCATCCTCGGTAAGGGCCGGCAGCAGTTCGGCGACATCGGCGCGCCGGAACATTGCGCTGCTGAAACCGCCGAGCACGTTGACTGGAAATTTTTCGAAGATGCTTAGTACGTCGTCGCCTTTGAGCAAGCCACTGGCCGGCGATAACGAGCTGTTTTCCAGACGTGCGGGCAGGATGATGTCGTTGGCATCCCACAGCAACCGTTGCGCGACCACCAGACTGACTTCTTCGCGCTGCATCTCATGGGCTTGCTGTTCGATACAGGCCGAATACAGCAGATCATCGTCACACAGGAATTTGATGAACTCGCCCCGGGCTTGCTCAAGGCAGGCCTTCAGGTTACCAACCAGGCCCAGCGTTCGTGAGTTGCGCACGTAACGCACTGCAAACCCGGTCTGCTCTGTCACCTGCGTAACGATGTCTTCGATCTCGTGGCCACGATTGTCATCGCATACGATGATTTCAAGATTGGCGTAATTCTGGCTGACGGCGCTGTTCAGCGTCCGCTCGAAAAAGCGCGGATTGAAGGCGGGAATAACGAGGCTGACAAGAGGAAGTGAATTCACGGCGGGCTCACAGGCGGTACGAGCCCGCTCGGAAAAGCGAGCCCTTGATACCGCTAAAAAACATGACTGAGGGACAAGGCAAACGGGCGCTTACACGCCCGTTGAGGATCAGATCTTGTTGAACAGACCCAACTGGCTGATCTTGCTGAACGCAAGCTGCGAAGCTTGCAGCATGGTCTGCTGCAGGGTCAAACGAGTCATCACTTCAGCCGGATCCGAATCGCGAATGGAGCCTTGAGTGGTGGTGTTCGCGGTGCTCAGGCTGTCATTGGTGACGGCCTGCATATCCAGCGCCTGACCACGTGCTCCAATCTCGGTCACCGCGGCGCCGATTTGATTGTTGGCCGCGTCGATGTTGCCGAGGCCCGCTTCCATTGCGCCCTGGAATTTCTGCTTGGCCACCGGATCCCCATCGATCGGAGTGTTCAACGCCGTGATCATCTGGCCCAGGGTGTCGAGCACGTTCTGGGTCTGGTGGTCGTTCGGCTGGATCGAAAACTGATCACCGGCAGCCGGGGCAGCGCCCAGTGCGAACGTGACGCCCGCCGCGGTAGCATTGTTACCCACGATAGTGCCTGAGGACACGGGTTTGCTGTCGGCAGTGACCGGCGCTGCGTACAGATCGAAGGCGGTGGCGCTGGTGAACTTGAGGACGGCGCCGCCCTGCGGGAATGCCGCGGTGTAGGCGGCCTGGTCGGTGATGCTGGAGCCGGTGATCACGGCGGTCGACGGGTTACCCGGGCTGCGCGTGGTGGTGAACGAGTCCGGCGCGGTCGACAACTGGAAGCTGTGGCCAGCTATCACCGCGTCCGGGTTGGTGTCGCCGGTCTTCAAGTTGATATTCAACTTCATGTCGACGCCACGGAAGCTCACCGTCTGGTTGGCGCCGCTGCTGTTGCTGACCAGACCGTTCTGGCTCGCTTCAGCGGTCACGTCATTGCCCAGGGCATCAGTGATTTTCAGCTGGGTGCTGCTGAGGAAGCTGACGGTGTACGGCTGGCCGGCAGTGAACTTGGAATCATAGGTGGCGGCAGTGCCGACCGTACCGTTGGACAGCACAACGCGGCCGTCATCCACGGCCGGAGCAGTCATGGTGACGTTGGTGCGCGCGGTATTGATGGTCTGCTGGAAAGCGGCCCAACCGGTGGTGTTGGTGCCAACAGTCATGCCGTCGCCGATGCCCAGATTGATCGTGGTCTGGTCACCGTTGTAGGAGTAGGTGCCATCGGCGTTCTGCGAGTACGGCGCGGTATCGGTTTTCGAACCGGAGAACAGGTAATTGCCGCTGGCATCCTTGGAGTTCATCAGGCCCAGCACTTGTTGCTGGATCTGGCCCAGCTCCGACGCGTAAGCCTGGCGGTCCTTGTCGGTGGCCGTGCCGTTGTTGGCCGCCAGGGCAAGTTCCTTGGCGCGTGCCAATGCGGTGGTGATGGAGTCCAGTGTCGACTCCTGCACGGTCAACGAACTTTTGGTGGTGTCGACGTTGGTCTTGTACTGATCGAGCATCGCGGCCTGCTGGCCCAACTGCAGCAAACGCCCGGCACCGATCGGATCATCGGCCGCTGTGTTGATGCGCTGCAGGCTGCTCGCCTCGCTGGCGGTGGCGACAGCCTTGTTGAAGTTACGCTGATAGTCCGACGCTTGCGTGCCGTAATACTGGGCGGTGGAAATGCGCATGAATTACGACTCCTTAAAGGCTGTTGATCAGCGTGGCGAAAGTTTCCTGCGCAGCTTTGATGATCTGCGAAGACGCTGTGTAGTACTGCTGATATTTGACCAGGTTGCCGGTTTCTTCATCCAGGTTGACCCCGGACAGCGAATCGCGGGCGCCTTTGGCGTTGTCCAGAATCGCCGTGGTGGCGGCGCTGTCAGACTTGCCTTGAGCGGTCTTGGTGCCGACGTTGGTCACCAGCTTGTTGTAAGCGTCAGTCAGGCTGATGCCTTTGCTGGCGGAACCGGTATCGACGGTCTGCGCAGTTTGCAGGGCGACCAGCGATTGCGCGTTGCGGTTGTCCGAGGACGCCGCACCGGTGAGGTTCATGGTGAAGGTTTCGCCAGGCTTCGGCGTGCCGCCAACGGTGGTCTGTACGGAGAAGGTTTTCTGTACGTTCGGCGTAACGCTGGTGTCCAGCACCGGGTTGCCGCTGGCATCGACGATGCCGACTTTAAGTTCCAGCGCGTTCGATTGACCGGGAACGATAGTGCCGCTGCTGATGAGGCCGCCCTTGGCATCCACAAAAGTGTAAGACTGGCTGCCCCCGGAGACCGCACCGAACACCAGTTTCACCGGCGTCGAATTCTTCAGCGCCGCCTGCATGTCAGCCTGAGAAGTCGGGTTGTAAATATCGATCTTGCTGTTGAGCGTCGGCTGGGTGAAGGTGCCCAGACCGCTGGCGCTGGCCACACCGGTCAACGGACCGGCCGCAGCGATTTTCTTCGGATCGGTGAGCACCGTCTGGATGCTCGCGGCCGCATTGCGGGTCGGGGTGATTTTGAAGCTGTCACCGGCGCTCAATGCCCCACCCTTGAGGGCGAGGGTGAATCCGTCGATCACTGGCGGCGGATTGGTTGTGGTGCTGAAGGCGCCCATGTCGGTGCCGTCGGAACGCTTGACGGTGTAGTCCGTGGCGCTGGTGAACGTCACTTGGTAATCGCTGGTGGTCAGCTTGCCGGTGTCCTTGATGGTGACATCGAGGTTTCCGGAACCGGTGCTGTTGCCCGACTGCGCGATGCTGCGCGAACTGATCAGCGCGGCACTGTTGATGTTGTTGAAAATCGCCGCACCGAAGTCACCGTTCTTGTCGATGCCTTGCGCTTGCTGGCTGTTGACCTGATCAGCGATCACCAGCGCCACTCGGCCCAGTTCGTTGAGCGACGGGTCGAGGACTTCTTTGCGGTAAGTCAGCAGGCCACCGATTTCGCCACCGCTCATCGCCGAGGTGATGTCGATGGTGCTCGAACCGCGATCCATCTGGATGGCCATGCGCGACGGGTCGTCTTTGCTTGCGACCATGCTCAGCGTGTTGGTGGTGTTGCCGATCACCAACGGCTGACCGCTGCCGATGTAGACATCGAAACTGGTGCCACGCTCGACGATCTGTGCACCGGTCAGTTCGGAGAGCTGGCGTACGGCTTCGTTGCGGCTGTCGAGCAGATCGTTCGGCGCACCACCGCTGGTGGAGATCTCGCCGATCTTCTGGTTCAGGTTGGCAATCGAGGTGGCCAGCTTGTTCACCTGGGCCGTCATGTCACCCAGGCTGCCGTTGAGGGTGGTGTTCTGATCGTTGAGCTGTTTGGCAATGGTGTTGAAACGACTGGTCAGCGCCTGCGCACCGGTCAGCACCGATTGACGGGAAGTGTCATCGGTCGCCGAGGTCGAAACGCCCTGCATCGTGGTAAAGAATTTTTGCAGCACGCCGGTCAGGCCGGTGTTGGTGTCCGACAACATGGAGTCCAGCGGCGTGGCCTGGGCCAGAAACGCGGCCGATTCGCTGTCGAGCGAAGTAGCAGTGTGCAGTTGGCTTTCCAAGTACGAGTTGTACACCCGGCGCACGTCAGCCAGGGTGGTGCCCGTACCGATGAACACGGTGCCGTACTGCTGCGAGGATTTGGTGCCCTGCACGGTTTGCTGACGTGAATAACCGGCGGTGTCGACGTTGGCAATGTTGTTGCCTGTCGTAGCCAAAGAGGACTGGCTGGCCGACAGTCCCGACATCCCGATATTGAGCAAACTCATGGTTCAGACCTTATACCTTGTGCCTTATAAAGGCGTGGTGGATACACCCGCCGCAGCGTAGTTTTGGAAACTGTTCATCTGCTTGGCTATCTGCGAAATCTTGCTTGCGTAGTTCGGGTCGGTGGCGTAACCGGCCTTTTGCAACTCGCGTACAAACTGTTCTGGGTTATCGGCAGACTTCACGACATCTTGATAGCGATTATTGCTCTGCAGCAAAGTCACCAGATCGTGGAAGCTGTCCTTGTACGAGGCGTAGGAACGGAACTCGGCCGTCTCCTTGACCATCTCGCCATTACGGAACTCGCTGGTGATCGCGCGGGCCGAATCGCCCTTCCAGTTGCTGCTCGCCTTGATGCCGAACAGGTTGTGGCTGCTGCTGCCATCCTGGGCGCGCATGACCGACTTGCCCCAACCGGTTTCCAGCGCCGCTTGCGCCACCAGATAACGCGGATCGACGCCGATGCGGTCGGCCGCTTCCTTGGCCATCGGCAGCATGGTGTTGACGAATTCGTCGGCGGAACTGAAGGCTTTCTTCGCCGGCGCCAACGGGATCTGCGCCATGGCGCGACCGTAAATCTGCATCTGCCCGCCGGAGGCTTTTTCGCCCTCGGCGCGTGCCAGCCAGTCGCCGTTGTACAGCGGGCCGGCGCCAGTGGTGGCCGCGGTAGTCGCGCGTTGCGGCAATTGCGTGGCCACTGCCGGCGTAGCCGATGGCACCAGGCCTGCGAGCAAACGATCGGCCAGTTTCGGTGGCAGAGCCAGACGACGCTGATTGATCAGTTCCATGTCATTGCGATGAGCCAGTTGCGTGTTCGGCGCGCTCACCGAACGCGAAGCCCACAACGGACGCTCGCCATTGAGCCGCGACAATGGACCGTTGGTAGCAACGGTGCCAGCGGCAACCGGTGTGACCACGGCCGCAGCTTTCGCCTTGGCCTCTTCCTGCTTGGCGGCGGACGCGACCGCAGCCTCACCCGGCGCCAGCGGTTTGTTCTTCGACATCTGCCGCATCAGCACGTCGGCCAGACCGATACCACCGCCCTCGCGGGACATGGAAACGGCCAGTTGCTGGTCGTACATTTCCTGATACTGCTTGGCCGCCGGCGTGTTCAGCGGGTTGTCTTCACCCAAGGCGTTGGTCGCCGAGCGCATCGACTTAAGCATCTCGCCGAGGAACAGCGATTCGAATTCCTGCGCCACTTTGCGCAGGTTCGCATCGCTGTTCTTGTCGCCGACCTTGAGCTGGTTCAGGCGATTGAGGTCCGAGTAGGAACCCGAATCGCTACTGCTGACCAGACCGCTTTTGCGCATATCCATAAGGGTTGGCCTCAGATCACGATCAGGTCGGCTTGCAACGCGCCGGCCTGCTTCAAGGCTTCGAGAATGGCCATCAAGTCACCCGGTGCCGCGCCGACCTGGTTCACCGCCCGCACGATCTCGTCGAGGGTGGTGCCCGGGCCGAACTTGAACATCGGTTTGGCTTCCTGCTCGGCATTCACCCGCGAGCGCGGTACGACAGCGGTCTGGCCATTGGATAGCGGGCCGGGCTGGCTGACAATCGGATCTTCGGTGATGGTCACGGTCAGGCTGCCGTGGGTCACGGCGGCTGGCGACACTTTCACGTTCTGGCCGATGACGATGGTACCGGTACGCGAGTTGATGATGACTTTCGCCACCGCCTGACCCGGATCGACTTCGAGGTTTTCCAGGATCGACAAGTAGTCGACGCGCTGGCTTGGATCGAGCGGTGCGGTGACGCGGATCGAACCACCGTCGATGGCTTGCGCAACGCCAGGGCCGAGCATGTCGTTGATCTTGTCGACGATACGTTTGGCGGTGGTGAAGTCGGAACGGTTGAGGTTCAGCGTCAGGCTGTTGCCCTGGTTGAAACCGCTCGGCACCGAGCGCTCTACCGAGGCACCGCCCGGAATGCGACCGGCCGACGGAACGTTGACGGTGATCTTCGATCCGTCACGGCCCTCTGCGTCGAAACCGCCGACCACGAGGTTACCCTGAGCAACTGCGTAGACGTTGCCGTCGATACCCTTGAGCGGGGTCAGCAACAGCGTACCGCCGCGCAAGCTCTTGGAGTTACCGATCGAGGACACGGTAATGTCGACCTGCTGACCGGGCTTGGCGAACGCCGGCAAGTCGGCACTGATCGACACCGCCGCGACGTTTTTCAACTGCACGTTGCCCGATCCCGGCGGCACTTTGATGCCGAACTGCGAGAGCATGTTGTTGAAGGTCTGCAGGGTGAACGGGGTTTGCGTCGTCTGGTCGCCGGTGCCGTTAAGCCCGACCACCAGGCCGTAACCGATCAACTGGTTGGAACGCACGCCGGAAATGCTGGCGATATCTTTCAGCCGCTCGGCGTGGGCACCAAAAGCGGCGGACATCAGGGTCGCCGCCAGCATGAAGCTTTTCAGATTCAACGTAGCCACCTAGAAAGGGAACAGCGGGCTGAGGAAGAAACGGTCGAACCAGCCTGGCTGACTCGTATCGGCAAATGCGCCGGTACCCGAGTAGGTGATGCGTGCATCGGCGACCCGGGTCGACGACACGGTGTTGTCCGTGGCGATGTCATCGGCGCGCACCAGACCGGCGATGCGCACCAGTTCGTCACCGGTGTTCAGCGTCAGCCACTTCTCGCCGCGCACGGCGATGATGCCGTTGGGCAGCACGTCAGCGACGGTTACGGTGATCGAACCGGTCAGGCTGTTGCTCTGCCCGGACTTGGCGTCGCCCTTGGTCGAACGGTCAGCGCTATAGCCGGCGTTCAGACTCAGGTCACCGCCACCAATCGGGTTGTTGGTGGTCAGGCTGGAGCCGAACAACGAAGTCAGACCGACACTGTTATCGCTGTTCTTGTCCATCTGCGAGTTGGCGTTCTTGCTCGCCTGTGTGCGCTCGTTCAGGGTGATGGTGATGATGTCACCGACCCGGAAAGCCTTGCGATCGCTGTACAGGTTCTGCTCGAAGCCAGCCTGATAAATCGAGCCGTTGTTGGCCGCAGCCGGCAACGGTGTACGCGGCAACACCGGGGCGTAGTAAGGGTCATTGGGCTTGGGCGTCGGGGCGACGCAGCCCGCGAGCGAGACGACCCCACTCAATGCCAGAACAGATACAAAGCGATTCATGACCCTACCTCACGGTGTTGCAGGCGACCTCATGGCCGCCTCATAGACTTGATTACAGATTCTGCGTTACGAACGAGAGCATCTGGTCAGCGGTGGAGATCACCTTGGAGTTCATCTCGTAAGCGCGCTGAGTGGTGATCATGTTGACCATCTCTTCAACGGTGCTGACGTTGGAGGTTTCCAGGGTGTTCTGCAGGGTCGTACCGAAACCGGCCAGACCCGGGGTGCCGACTTGCGGCGCGCCGGAAGCGGCAGTTTCCAGGAACAGGTTGTTGCCAACGGCTTGCAGACCGGCCGGGTTGATGAAGTCGGCGGTTTGCAGATTGCCGATCACCTGCGACGCAGCGTTGCCAGCAACCGTGATGGACACGGTGCCGTCACGGCCGACAGTGAAGGTCTGGGCATCGTTCGGAATGACGATGGCCGGTTCCAGAGCGAAACCACTGGCGTTAACAATCTGGCCATTGGAATCGAGGTGGAAGGTACCGTCACGGGTGTACGACGTGGTGCCGTCCGGCTGCAGAATCTGGAAGAAACCGCGACCGTCGATGGCCATGTCCAGCGGCTGCTCGGTGGTTTGCAGGCTGCCGGCGGTGAAGTTTTTCTGGGTGCCGACAATGCGCACACCGGTACCCAGTTGCAGACCCGACGGCAGTTCGCTGTCCTGGGTCGACTGGGCGCCTGGTTGACGCTTGATCTGATAGAGCAAGTCCTGGAACTCGGCGCGATCACGTTTGAAACCCGTGGTCGACACGTTTGCCAGGTTGTTGGAAATGGTGGTCAGGTTGGTGTCCTGGGCGGACAGACCGGTTTTGGCAACCCATAGAGCCGGAAGCATTCGATTCTCCTCGTGCGCCTGTTTTACGGCGCGACGTTCTGATAATTAGCTGATCTGCAAGACCCGAGCCATGGCCTGGTCGTCGTCTTTGGCGGTGTTCATCATTTTGACGTGCAACTCGAACTGCTTGGCCAAGGCCAGCACCGAGGTCATCTCTTCAACGGCGTTGACGTTGCTCGACTCAAGGAAACCCGACACCAGCTTGACGTTGGCATCGGCCGGCGCAGGCTGGCCGTCCTTGGTGTAGATCGAGCCGTCGAGGCCCTTGTTCATGTTCTTGATGTCCGGGTTGACCAGTTTGATCCGGTCGACTTCCGCCATGACGCGCGGGCCTTCGCCCATCGCACGAATACTGATGGTGCCGTCTTCACCGACTTCGATCTGCTGCTCGGGCGGCACGGCGATCGGACCGCCGTTGCCGATCACCGGCATGCCGTTGCCGGCGCGCAGCACGCCGAGGGCGTCGACGTTGAGGCTGCCGGTGCGCACGTAGCTTTCGCCGCCGTTCGGGTTCTGCACGGCAATGAAACCGTTGCCGGTCACCGCGACGTCGAGGTCGCGGCCGGTCTGCACCAGCGAGCCCGGGGTGAAGTCGGTGGCGGGCCGTTCGCTCATGGCAAACGCACGCGCCGGAAAGCTGTCACCGAACACCGGCATCGAACGCGCCTGCTCCAGGTCGCGCTGAAAACCGTTGGTGGAGATGTTCGCCAGGTTGTTGGCATGCGCCTTTTGCGCCAGCGCATTCTGGCTGGCGCCGGTCATTGCCACATAAAGGTACTTGTCCACACTCTTTCCTCTGCATGCCGGACGTTTGCCGCCCACCGCTGTACTGCTGAGCCATAAGCAATTTGCAGACCAACTTTTTTCTGGCGCACAAAGGCCCGGTAAACAAAGGACTTGAGGGATGGCGAGAGGAAATTTGAAATGTATCGAAGTCGAAAAACCGGCGGTGTTATGCCGCTTGGCGGCAAAAGATCAAAAGATCAAAAGATCAAAAGATCGCAGCGTGCCGCAGCTCCTACATTTGAAATGCGTATTCCTGTAGGAGCTGCCGAAGGCTGCGATCTTTTGATCTTAAGCTTCGGGATCTTTGCCGACCTCATATTCACGCAGCTTGTTGGCAATCGTGGTGTGCGAAACCCCCAGCCGCTTACCCAACTGCCGACTGCTCGGATGCTCGGAATACAGCCGCTCCAGCACTGCTTTCTCGAAGCGCCCGACAATCTCGTCCAGCCCACCCTCCAGCGAGAAATCGCCAAGCGGCTGACGCACGCCGTAATCCGGCAGACGAATATGCTCAGCTTTCACCGTGCCGCCGTCGCACAGCGAAACCGCCTGGAACAACACGTTCTCCAGTTGCCGCACGTTGCCCGGCCAGTGGTAATGACTGAGGCGATCCATCGCCGCCGGCGCCAGTTTCGGCAGCGAGCAGCCGATCTGCCGACTGGCCTGATCAAGAAAATGCTCTACCAGTGGGGTTAACCCGTCGAGGCATTCGCGCAGCGGCGGGATGTGCAAGGAGAGCACGTTCAAGCGGTGATACAAATCCTGGCGAAACTCGCCCCGTGCGCACAGCTCAGACAAGTCCACCTGGGTGGCGCAGATCACCCGCACATCCAGATAAACCTCTTCATCACTGCCGACCCGGCGGAAGCAACCGTCCTGCAGAAAACGCAGCAACTTCACCTGCAAGCGCGGACTCATTTCACCGACACCGTCGAGAAACAGCGTGCCGCCCGCGGTCAATTCCAATAGCCCAAGCTTGCCCTCAGCGCGCGCGCCTTCGAACGCACCCGGGCCATAACCGAACAACTCGGTCTCGGCCATCGACTCGGGCAGGCCGGCGCAGTTAAGCGCCATCAACGGCGACTGCCCGCGCGGACTGGCGAGGTGGCAGGCACGCGCCAGCAACTCCTTACCGGTGCCGGTTTCGCCTTCAATCAATAGCGGCGCATCCAGTGGTGCCATACGCCGCGCTTCCCGCACCACGGCGGCCATGACTTTCGAACTCTGGAAGATGCTGTCGAAGCCACGCAACTCTTGCTTGCGCACGTTGTAGATGCGCTCGCCAACGCGGTCGGCGCGATGCAAGGTCAGCACGGCACCGGCCATCGCTTCACTGTCGTCGTGCTCCGATTGCAGCGGTGCGATGTCGGCGAGAAAGATGTCGCCCTTGACCTTGACCCGCATGCCATTGATTCGCGATTTATTCGCGCGCACCAGTTCCGGCAAGTCGAAATCTTCGGCGTAACGCGAAAGCGGAATCCCCGGCACCTCGTCCACGCGCACACCGAGCAACTGCGCCGCCGCGCGGTTGGCGGCGACGATCGAGCCGCCCATGTCGATCGACAACACCGGAAACTCCAGTGCGCCGAGCAGCGCATTCAACTCCATGTGCCGCCGCTCGCTGGGCATCAGCCCTACCCGCTTGACGCCAAACACCCCGGCGATCGCTTCGAACTTGGGGCGCAGCGCTTGAAACTGAATATTGATCAGGTTCGGACAGTGCAGGTAGATCGCATTGCCATGCTCGCCACCGACCTCGCCGCGCGCGACGTTGATCCCATAGGCAACCAGCAGGTTGAGAATGTCGCGCAGGATGCCGATGCGGTTCTGGCAGTGGACTTTGATGCGCATATAAATCGCCCGAATAAACGATGAGAAACCTGTAGGAGTGAGCCTGCTCGCGATGGCTTTGGGTCAGTTGATATTGATGCTGACTGATACACCGCTATCGCGAGCAGGCTCATTCCTACAGGGGACCGCGCCAGACTTTTCTATGGTGGCACGCAGATAGTTGTCAAGATTATGTGACAGCCATCGGCCTTTTCAAACCCGTGAATCACCGTAAAAGCGAGATATCCGTCAAACCGTAACGATAACTTTACGAATTAGAGAGAAATTTCCTACGCGCAGGCCATTCAACCTGCTGCACATCAACCCGCTCTCAGGTAATTCTGAATCCATCGCTGGACATAACAAGAACGAATTCCCCTAGCAGGAGAGCAGTATGAAGCAGACGCAATACGTGGCCCGCGAGCCCGATGCGCAAGGTTTTATCGACTACCCCGCCGAAGAACATGCGGTGTGGAACACGCTGATCACTCGCCAGCTAAAAGTGATCGAAGGGCGTGCCTGCCAGGAATACCTGGACGGTATCGAAAAACTCGGTCTGCCCCACGACCGCATTCCGCAACTCGGCGAGATCAACAAGGTGCTCGGCGAGACCACCGGTTGGCAGGTCGCCCGCGTTCCGGCGCTGATCCCCTTCCAGACGTTTTTTGAACTGCTGGCCAGCAAGCAATTTCCGGTCGCTACATTCATTCGTACCCGCGAAGAGCTGGACTACCTGCAAGAGCCGGATATTTTCCACGAGATCTTTGGTCACTGCCCGCTGCTGACCAACCCGTATTTCGCCGAATTCACCCACACCTACGGCAAACTCGGTTTGCAGGCCACCAAGGAAGAACGCGTTTATCTAGCGCGTCTGTACTGGATGACCATCGAGTTCGGCCTGGTCGACACCCCGCAAGGCAAACGCATCTACGGTGGCGGCATCCTGTCTTCACCCAAAGAAACCGTTTACTCGCTGTCGGACGAGCCTGAGCATCAAGCCTTCGATCCGCTCGAAGCCATGCGCACGCCGTATCGCATCGACATCCTGCAACCGCTGTACTTTGTCCTGCCGAACCTCAAGCGTCTGTTCGATGTGGCCCATGAAGACATCATGGCCATGGTTCGCCAAGGCATGCAGCTGGGTCTGCACGCACCGAAATTTCCGCCGAAACCGAAAGCCGCGTGAACCGCGACTTTTGCTGACAATTGAGCCTGTCAGTCGCCGCCACTTTGGTTTAGCGTGACGGCATTGACAGCTCAAACGCTTTAATAAAAAAAACACACTCGATTTCAGGAATACACCATGTCGACTTTGAACCAAGCCCACTGCGAAGCCTGCCGCGCCGATGCGCCACAAGTCAGCGACGAAGAACTGCCGATCCTGATCAAGCAGATCCCTGACTGGAACATCGAAGTGCGCGACAGCATCATGCAACTGGAGAAGGTCTTCCTGTTCAAGAACTTCAAACACGCACTGGCCTTCACCAACGCTGTCGGCGAGATCTCCGAGGCCGAAGGTCATCACCCGGGCCTGCTGACCGAGTGGGGCAAAGTCACTGTGACCTGGTGGAGCCACTCGATCAAAGGTCTGCACCGCAACGACTTCATCATGGCCGCGCGTACTGACGAAGTGGCCAAGACTGCAGAAGGACGCAAGTAATGCATTTTGACGCCATCGGCCGGGTACCCGGCGACCCGATCCTCGGCTTGATGGAGGCGTATGCGCAGGACAGCAACCCGCGCAAATTCGACTTGGGCGTTGGCGTCTACAAGGACGCTCAGGGCCTGACGCCGATCCCGGAAGCGGTGAAAATCGCCGAAGCGCGGCTGGTCGAAAGCCAGGACACCAAGACCTACATCGGTGGCCACGGCAACCCGCTGTTCGGCAAAGTCATCAATGAGCTGGTGCTCGGCGCCGACTCGAAGCTGATCGCCGAACAGCGTGCCGGCGCTACTCAGACCCCGGGCGGCACCGGTGCCCTGCGTCTGGCCGCCGACTTCATCGCCCAATGCCTGCCGGGCAAAGGCGTGTGGCTGAGCAACCCGACCTGGCCGATCCACGAAACCATTTTCGCCACGGCCGGGGTCAAGGTCAGTCACTACCCATACGTGGGCAGCGACAACCGCCTCGACGTCGAAGCCATGCTCGCGGTGCTCAACGAAGTGCCGAAAGGTGATGTGGTACTGCTGCACGCGTGCTGCCACAACCCGACCGGTTTCGATTTGAATCATGACGACTGGCAGCGTGTACTGGACGTGGTGCGCAGGCGCGATCTGCTGCCACTGATCGACTTTGCCTACCAAGGCTTTGGCGACGGTCTGGAGCAGGATGCGTGGTCGACCCGCTTGTTCGCGGCAGAAGTGCCCGAGCTGCTGATCACCAGTTCCTGCTCGAAGAACTTCGGCCTGTACCGCGACCGTACCGGTGCGCTGATCGTCTGCGCGAAAACCGCCGACAAGCTCATCGACATCCGCAGCCAACTGGCCAACATCGCTCGCAACCTGTGGTCGACGCCACCGGATCACGGTGCGGCAGTGGTCGCGACCATCCTCGCCGATCCAGAGCTGAAAGCCCGCTGGGCCGATGAAGTGGAAGCCATGCGTCTGCGTATTGCGCAACTGCGCAGCGGCTTGGTCGAAGCGCTGGAGCCACACGGCTTGCGCGAGCGCTTTGCGCACATTGGCGTGCAGCGCGGGATGTTCTCTTACACCGGCCTGTCACCGGAGCAAGTGAAACAACTGCGTGAGCACCACAGCGTGTACATGGTCAGCTCGGGCCGGGCGAACGTCGCCGGTATCGACGCTACGCGCCTCGCCTTGCTGGCCGAAGCCATCGCCAACGTCTGCAAATAATCCCTCCCATTGCTCGCTCCCACGCTCCGCGTGGGAATGCAGCCCGGGACGCTCTGCGTCCCAACAGCGGACGCAGAGCGTCCATTGAGGCATTCCCACGCAGAGCGTTGGAACGATCAATCTCTCGTCTGGGCCTCCCCTGCGGCCATCTGTCGCATTAATTTGAATTAAAAGTCTGATTGTCATTTTTCCTGCTGTATCCTTCGCAGGCTTTCTAAAAGCGCGGATCTACCAGATCTATCAACAGACTTAGCGAGGAGCGCAACCATGCACGAGATTCCTAATCTCCCCTTCCCAAGCCTGCACGTACCTGAGCAGACGACCACGCAACAAGCCGGCGCGGGGCAACCCGAGCCGAAAGAAGCCGTTGAGAGCCGCCCGGCCGACAACGAAGAGTAAGACCCGTCGTACAGACCGTGTGGAAAGCGCTAACATGCGCTTTCCACACTGCCTGAACCCCGAGCCCGCCATGACCGACGAATTCTCCGAAAGCCAAGCTGCCGTACTGATCGGCGCGACCGAGAAAATGATCGAGATCTGGAACCGTCTCTCGCCCGAGAAACAAGCCGCCCTGCTCGCCCGTTTCGGCACAGAGGAAAACGCCCTGGCCGCGCTGGTCACCACACAACTGGTTGCCCCGGCCAAATCCTGAAGCGTCCACCCGGCAAATAGTTTTACTTTTCCCGCCCCAGAACCGTCCACGTCGGTATCATAAGCAGCCTATCTAATCTGCCGCTCCCGTGGATCGTTACCCATGTCGTCCTCTATGCCAGAACCCCAGCGCCCCCTGGCGGTTACGCTGCAAGTCGTTTCCATCGTCCTCTTCACCTTTATCGGTTACCTGAACATCGGCATTCCGCTCGCGGTGTTGCCGGGCTATGTCCACAGTGACCTGGGCTTTGGTGCGGTGATCGCCGGCCTGGTGATCAGTGTGCAATACCTCGCCACCCTGCTCAGCCGTCCGTATGCTGGCAAGATCATCGACAACCAGGGCAGCAAACGCGCGGTGATGATTGGCCTCGCCGGGTGTGGCTTGAGCGGTGTGTTCATGCTGATTTCGGCGTGGACACCGAGCATGCCGATGCTCAGTTTGATCAGTCTGTTGATCGGTCGACTGGTGCTGGGCAGCGCGGAAAGCCTCGTCGGCTCCGGCTCGATCGGCTGGGGCATCGGTCGGGTCGGCGCAGGAAATACCGCCAAGGTGATTTCCTGGAATGGTATCGCCAGTTATGGCGCACTCGCGGTCGGCGCACCGTTCGGCGTGTGGCTGGTCAGCCAGTTGGGTCTGTGGAGCATGGGCGTCAGCATCATCCTGCTCGCCGCGCTGGGCCTGTTGCTGGCCTGGCCGAAAACGCCGGCACCGATTGTCGCCGGCGAGCGTCTGCCGTTCATGCATGTGCTCGGTAAAGTGTTTCCCCATGGCTGCGGTCTGGCGCTGGGCTCGATCGGCTTCGGCACCATCGCCACCTTCATCACCCTGTATTACGCGACTCAACATTGGGACAACGCCGTGTTGTGCCTGAGCCTGTTCGGCGCCAGCTTCATCGGCGCGCGGCTGTTGTTCGGCAACCTGATCAACCGCCTCGGCGGCTTTCGCGTGGCGATTGCCTGTTTGTCGGTGGAAACCCTTGGTCTGCTGCTGTTGTGGCTGGCGCCGGACGCGCACTGGGCGCTGGCCGGTGCGGCGTTGAGCGGGTTTGGTTTCTCGCTGGTGTTCCCGGCGCTGGGTGTGGAAGCGGTGAATCTGGTGCCCGCATCCAGCCGTGGCGCAGCGGTCGGCGCCTATTCGCTGTTCATCGACTTGTCGCTAGGGATCACCGGGCCGCTGGCCGGGGCGATTGCGGCAGGCTTCGGTTTTGCGTCCATCTTCCTGTTCGCCGCCCTCGCCGCGCTAAGCGGATTGGCACTGAGCGTGTATCTGTACAAGCACACCGCCAAGTATCGCGAAGACTAGAAGTCCACTTTGCCGCGCCCGGCCTTGATGCTGCCGCGCTTGGTTTTCGATTCGAGCCGACGCTTCTTTGAGCCGAGGGTCGGCTTGGTCGGGCGGCGTTTCTTTTCGACTTTGGTGGCGCTGAGAATCAGCTCGACCAGACGCTCCAGCGCATCGGCGCGGTTGGCTTCCTGCGTGCGGTATTGCTGGGCCTTGATGATCAGCACGCCATCGCTGGTGATGCGACTGTCACGCAGCGCCAGCAGCCGCTCCTTGTAGAACTCGGGCAAGGACGAGGCCGGAATGTCGAAGCGCAAGTGCATGGCGCTGGAGACCTTGTTGACGTTCTGCCCACCGGCGCCTTGCGCGCGGATGGCGGTCAGTTCGATCTCGGCATCCGGCAGATGCACGTTGTTGGAAATCACCAGCATGGAAAAGCGTCCGTAATCAGAACCCGCAGGATACCGCGAAACAGACCTCGAACCTGCTGAAGATCCACTGCCGGCCTTCCCCTGTTCGCGATGAAGCCAAAGCAATCGCCATCGATTTGTCAGAAATCAATCAGCCGCCCAACTGCGCAACTTCTTGCGCACCTGTCGTCAAAAAAACGCCCGTCAATAGTCTCCAGTCCATGTCACACGGGCCCTGTAGCCGAGTGCGCAAGAAGTTGCACAGCACTGCGCAACTTCTTGCGCACTTTGAGACGGTTTCCCCAGCAAAAATCGATTTATCCCGCAGTCATCCGGCGCAAACCCTTGCTGCGTAATGGCCATATAGTGGCTGGCACGGATTTTGATATCAAATCGGCATTAACGCCTGCTGAACGCAGGCAGGAAAGACAGGATTGCTCGCCGAGCCAGCCATCCTCGGTCAAAGGAATGACGCAATGAAAGACGCAATTCGCTTGGGCGACTCCACCACTCACGGTGGCAAAGTCCTCGAAGCCTTCTCCCGCACCGACCTCAACGGCAAGCCGATTGCCGGGGTCGGGCACAAGGTCAGCTGCCCGTTGTGCAAAGGGGTTTTCCCGATTGCCGAGGGCAGCAGCACCTACACCGTCGATGGCACACCCATCGCACTGGACGGCATGAAAACCGCCTGCGGCGCCGCACTGATCGCCAGTGGCCCGAAAGGCGCTGTCGTCAGCTAATCCCGTTTTTGACTTTGATGCGTACCTCTGAGAGGCGGCTTTTTCTCGCCCGCTCGTTGAGGTCTTCAATTTTTGCCCGCGAAGCCCGGACCTTGTCGCCGGGTGAGATGACGTAATGACCACTGAAACTGCTGTCGCAAAACGTGAGCCCCAAGCTGCCATCGTTCCACTCAATGCCATCGACGTTCAGGACGTCGCCAGCAGTGCAGCGGCTTTCGATGCCTGGCTGCAATCCGCCACCGATGGTGTGGTTACGCTTGACCGGATCAAGAACTACGCCGGTTTCTTGCCGGTGGTCGGCAACATCATGGCACTGGTCGATGCGCTGAGTGACATCGTCACCCTGTCGGACGCCAAGCAACGCGACTTGCTCACGTGGGCCAGCCTTGGCATCAACCTGATTGGCGTATTGCCTTTGCCGCCGTCGATGGCGGCGGCGCGCATGACCCTGCGGCCGACGCTGTTTCTGGTACGTCAGGAGATGAGGGCCAGCGGCAAGTTGTTGCTCAGCACTTCCGTGATCGAGGTGCTGGTCGGTCACCTGAACGCCTCGATCATCGGCACCCTCGATGACTTTGTTGAGCAAGCCAAAGGCAAGTTACCGGGGATTCTGGCGGACGCTGGCAAGCTCGGCGAACAAATCATCAACGAGA
The DNA here is from genome assembly GCF_949767675.1 of Pseudomonas sp. IT-P395. Taxonomy (NCBI): domain Bacteria; kingdom Pseudomonadati; phylum Pseudomonadota; class Gammaproteobacteria; order Pseudomonadales; family Pseudomonadaceae; genus Pseudomonas; species Pseudomonas sp. IT-P395. The sequence continues at coordinate 55,496 of NZ_CATKPW010000012.1, read as the reverse complement.
TTGCCACCGGTATCGAAACAACGGCCCTTGGCCGGTTTGATGCCAAGGGTGATCTGGAGGAAGCCAGCGCAAGAGCAAGCGTCGGGCGCGGCCAACTGCTCAACGACCCCCTCGCGACGGCCGACAACTTTTTAGCGGCTGCCAACAGCGCCTTGAAAGCGGCAGGCAAGGGCCTGGCCAACAGCGTCGCGCAGAATCTGGTGTCGACCAAGCTCCAGACACAGATCACCACCGAGACCGGCAAACTGCGCGCGATGGGCCCGGAACTGCGCACGCAGTTGAGCAAGCTCGACGATAAAAATGTGCAGAACTCCATCGGCTGGCTGCTGCAGATCCTCTCCAGCGCCGTGACCCTGTGGCGCAAGCGCAATGCCCATGGCCAGAACGCCGCGGTCCATACGGAGAAGACCGGTAAGGCCACCCACACTGCAGCGGAAGGCGAATTGGGTGTTAACAACAAGCAAGCCCCAGCGAAAAGCGCGCCCAATCCAGAGAAAGGTCCCTGTGACTGCGCCACGCCATACAGCATCAATTTCGCCCTGGGTTCGGAAAGCCTCAGCCATACCGATTTCAGCCTGCCCGGCCCCTTCCCGATCGAATGGACGCGCACCTACAACTCGCGCCTCGAAGCCTACGATCAGAGCGAACTCGGCGCTCGCTGGATCAGCGAATTCACCACACGTTTCGACTGCGTGGACGATGGCCTGACGTTCTACAGCGCCGACGGCCGCGACCACAGCTATCCGTTGCCTAAAGTCGGCCTGTTCCACTACGACGCCATCGAAAACATCACCCTGGTCCGCAACAGCGAAGATCAACTGCTGCTGTGCCGTGGTTTCGAGCGCAAGGAAACCTACGTCCGCCGTGGCCAGCGCTTTGTGCTGAGCAATATCTCGCTGCGTAACGGCGCCGGAGTGATGCTGCATTACGAGCATCGTCACGGCGAACACTCGGTGCTCTCGGATCTGATCACCTATCAGGAAAACGACTTCACCAAAGTCCATTTGCACCTCGGCACGATGATCGACGATCACGGCCGGTTTATCGGCCTTTGGCAGATCGTTGACGGCGAACCACTGCGCCAGCTCTGCGCCTACCAGTACGACGCCTATGGCGACCTGATTCAGGCGCAGGACGAGAACGGTGCAGTCTGGTCGTATCAGTTCCAGCATCACCTGATCACCCGCTACACCGACCGCACCGGGCGCGGCATGAACCTGCAGTGGGATGGTCAGAGCGCCAAGGCCAAAGCCGTGCGCGAATGGGCCGACGACGGCAGTTTCGACACGCGCCTGGAGTGGGACGAGAACATTCGTCTGACCTACGTCACCGACGCGCTCGGCAACGATACTTGGCACTACTACGACATCCTTGGCTACACCTACCGCATCCGTTACGCCGATGAACGTTCGGAATGGTTCTTCCGCGACGAAGCGAAGAACATCGTGCGCCGCGTCAATGCCGACGGCAGCACCGATCGCTACAGCTACGATGAGCGCAGCAACCTGCTCGAACACATCCGCGCCGATCACACGGTGATGCATTACGCCTACGATGATCAGGACCTGCTGATCAAGATCAGCGATGCCGAAGGCGGTCAGTGGCAGCGCGCCTATGACGATCAAGGCAACCTGGTCGAAGCGCTCGATCCGCTGGGCAACAAAACCGAATACGCCTACAACAAGACCGGCCAGCCCACCGCGATCAAGGACGCCAACGGCAACGAAAAAACCCTCGACTACAACGACGCCGGGCAACTGGTCGAGTACGTCGATTGCTCGGGCAAGACCAGCACGTGGGAATACAACGAACTGGGGCAGATGATCTGCTTCACCGACGCTGCCAGCAACGCCACCGAATACGAATACAAGGCCGGCCAATTGGTGTTGATCAAGCACCCGGACAAGACCGAAGAGCGCTTTGAGCGCGACGCCGAAGGTCGGTTGTTGGCGCACGTTGATGGACTTGATCGTTGCACCACGTGGAGCTACAGCGCCGCCGGTTTGATCGCCGAACGCATCGACGCAGCCGAACAAACCCTGCGCTATCGCTGGGACCGTCTCGGACGGTTAACGGCTTTGGAAAACGAAAACGAACAACGCGCGCACTTCCACTACGACCCGGTCGGTCGTCTGCTCGAAGAGCGCGGTTTCGACGGCCGCAGCACGCGCTATCAGTACGACCCACTCACCGGCCGCCTCGCGCAATCGATCAATGGCCAACGCGTCATCTCTTTGAGCTTCGACCCGATGGGCCGCTTGACCGAGCGTCGCGCCACTCTGGGCGACCAGTCGCAAAGCGAAACCTTTGCCTACGATGGCAACGGCAACCTGGTGCTGGCCGACAACGCCGACAGCCGCCTGCAATGGTTCCATGACCCGGCCGGCAATCTGCTGCGCGAGCACCAGCATTACCTCGGACTGGAAAAACCCACCGTCGCGATCTGGCAACACGAGTACGACGTGCTCAACCAACGAGTCGCCAGCGTGCGCCCCGACGGCCACCGCGTCAGCTGGCTGACGTACGGCAGCGGCCACCTGCTCGGCTTGCGCCTGGATGAGCACGAACTGATCGGCTACGAACGCGACGACCTGCACCGCGAAGTCGCCCGCCATCAAGGCAACCACCTGCTGCAAACCCAGAGCTGGGACCCGGCCGGCCGTTTGCAGGAACAGTTGCTGGGACGCAGCGACGACAAATCCACCCTGCTCAAACGCGAGTACAGCTACGACGCCGCCGGCCAACTGACCGACATCAACGACAGCCGCCGCGGGCCGCTCGCCTATCGCTACGATCCGGTCGGCCGACTGCTCAGCGCCACCACACGTCAAGGCGTGGAAACCTTCGCCTTCGACCCGGCCGGCAACCTGCTCGACGACAAAGCGACAGAAATTCGCCGCCCACTGGACCTGACCCCACCACGCAGCAAACTGGTCGACAACCTGCTGCGCGAATACGCCGGCACCCACTACGAATACGACGAACGCGGCAACCAGATCCAGCGCTGGCACAACGGCCAACGCAGCGACCTGCGCTGGGACCTGTTTGATCGACTGGTGCATTTCGAAGACCCGCGCCTAAGCGTGGATTTCGCCTACGACGCACTGGGACGCCGCCTGCACAAAAACTCCCGCGCGCATTACAAACAGCGTCCTGAAGCCGGCTCTCTCTGGAACAGAAACGAGCACGCCCGCAAACAGCGTGAACTCGGCTGCGGTTTCACCTTGTATGGTTGGGATGGCGACAACCTCGCGTGGGAAAGCAGCCCGGCACAAAGCGATGGCGAGCCCGGCCGCACGGTGCACTACGTCTTCGAACCGGGCACTTTTGTCCCTGTGGCACAGGCTGTGCGGCACGCGCCGATCGATCTGATTGGGCTGCCGGATTACAGCGGTGACTACAGCCTCGATGACGACCCGGTGTGGAATCACAAGGCAACGGCATTACCGTTTGATGCGTTGGCCTGGTATCAGTGTGATCACCTCGGCACGCCGCAGGAATTGACGGACTCGCAAGGCAACATGGCGTGGACCGCGCAGTACAAGGCGTGGGGGCAGGTGACGGAGCAGCGTTCGGAATGGGCGCGGCAGCATGGCGTGATGAACCCGATACGGTTCCAGGGGCAGTATCACGATCATGAGACGGGGCTGCATTACAACCGGCATCGGTACTATGATCCGGGGGTTGGGCGGTTCATCAGTAAGGACCCAATAAGTTATGAGGGTGGCATAAATATTTATCAGTATGCCCCGAATCCTATGGGGTGGGTCGATCCTTTAGGATTGGCAGCCCACAGAGGACGTATTCAAGCTCAAGGTGCCAAGCTTGAAGAGTCTGTCGCATGGAACCAAGATACGCCTCTGACCGCTAGCGACGCTAAGAAAAAGCTTGAGGAGTTGAAAGGAAAACTCAATAAAAAAGACCTCGCAGCCCGACAGGATGCATTCAAGAAGGCGGACAAATATATTGACAATGCGGCTAAGTGCGGCGGAGCGGATGCGCATATCAGTCAGACGTTCAAGGTAAAAGATACCAAAAGTGAGCGCGTTGATATCGAAGTAATTACTGGCAAAGCATTTGTGGAGTAGGGAAATGTTTGATGACTACCTGAGCAACAAAGACAGCTATTTTCAACTAGAGCAGGATTTTTATAAATTCTTTTATCTAGAGGTTCAGAAAAACGAAGTCGCTAGTGAAATATTCAAGGCGCCTTTTTACAATACATTCTTTTCAAACGGCACGCCGTTCATGGATGGAAATCCAATTTTTTCTGTAAGAAATGAGGTGAATGGCCAGATTCTTAGAATAGTATTAGACGAGGATGTTGATGAGCTTTCCTCGTATCAAGACAAAGAGGCGGGATGTGAGCTTGTTATATTCGGAAATCTATCCTTGATGGATGAAATAAAGAAAATGATTTCCGCGTGGATCAAGGCGCAACAACTCTTCTAGTATGATTTCTACAGATTTCCATCAGCTTGTTGAGTTGTTCATAGAGGGCTCGGGTAATCTTCAGCCAAGTATTTTTGGGTTGGACAGCCTTTCCGAGTCGGATTTCATTAGCGCCGATTTTGAAATGATCGGCGATTCAAATGGTTTTCATTCTTTCGAGAAAGCATACGACGTTCCTTATTTTCGTAGAAAAATAACGGTAGTGTTCAAGCAGTATTTTTTTGCGCGTGGGAGTTTGGGGGGAGGACTTGGTATTGCAGGTGGGGTAAGGCTGACATCGCTTTTGAGAAAACAGCCATTTGCTACATCAATGGGGCATGTCGATACGAATCGCGTGGTGTTCTTTTTCTTCGAGGATAAAAGTGATGGGGCACTGATTTTCGACGAAAAAATCGTCATAAGGTTTGACCAGTGGTCCAAGCGCAATTCTTATATGGTTTCAACGGTAGAGTGTGATTTTGATAATGTGCAGTTCAATGAAATAGCAAAGAAAGCGGTTCGCGAAACGTTTGAACCGTCCACTCACGATTCGATGATCAGAGATGCAAAGCAACGAGGCTGCTCACGTGCGTTTAATCGTTTGATTGAAAAGCTTTAGCTCGACATGCTCATGCGGCAAACCAATTTATATGCTATTGGTGCGGCGCAAACTAATTCTGGGGAATAGTTATCATGAAAAATCTCATTGAAATAGGGGCATCTCTCAGAGACAAGGTATCCCGGTACGGCTGAATGTTGACAAACGATTCAGTGCAATAAAAAAGACCGTTAATGCAGAACGCTGCCTAAGCCTGGACGCTCCCAATGCACCCGCTGATCGAACTTCCCGAGACTCTCCACCCACTGTTCCTGGCTGCCGGTTGGCCTGTGACCCATATCGTGCCATTGCCGGATTTCGTCCCGCGCGAGCATCCAGCCGCTGCTCTGCTCGAACAACTGGCCGGCCTGACCGTCGGCACCTGCGGCACAGGCGAAGACTGCGCTACCAGCGATGTAGCGTTTGGCGCCTTTGAACACCTGTATGGAGATGAAGACTTCTTGGCTTGGCAGCAACGCTTGGGCAGCACCTTGGTGAACATCGCCGAAATTCATCATGGCCACGCTGCACTGTTGATGGACGAAAAAGGTCGCTGCTACGCCTTGAGTTTCATTCATGACGGGTTCTGGCTGCAGGGCAGAACTTTTGTCGAAGCGATGGAAAAGCTAGTGTTTGGGCGCAAGTGCGGTGAGCAAGTGGCGCTGGCCACACCGGGCGCCGTGCCAGTTGTTTAAATCCCTCTGCTTTTAGCAACGAGCTAAAAACGTTTGCTATTTAACATGCCTATTATTCAGGTATTGAAGCCTCACTCCACCTTAAGATAGCCGCTCGCGGACTCACGCGCGCCTCTGGACTCTGCACCGAGCTCCAACCCTATTTCGAGTATCATCTCCCCCTTTGCCCTTAAGACCTCAATGCAGGAAGCATAACCATGACCAACAAAGCAGTTATCGTATTCAGCGGCGGGCAGGACTCCACCACGTGCTTGATCCACGCCCTGACCCACTACGATGAAGTCCACTGCATCACGTTTGACTATGGTCAGCGTCATCACGCGGAAATTGAAGTGGCGCAGCATCTGTCGAAAAAGCTCGGTGTGACCGTGCATAAAACGCTGGATGTGTCCTTGCTCAATGAGCTAGCCATCAGCAGCCTGACGCGCGATAACATTCCGGTTCCGACCGTGAATAGCTCTGGCGAGAGCCTGCCAAGCACCTTCGTTCCAGGGCGGAACATTTTGTTTCTGACGCTGGCTTCTATCTATGCCTATCAAGTCCAGGCCAAAACGGTCATTACCGGTGTCTGTGAAACCGACTTCTCGGGCTATCCCGATTGCCGGGATGAATTCGTCAAGGCCTTGAATAAAGCCCTTGAATTAGGCATGGATTACAAGCTGCAACTGGATACGCCATTGATGTGGCTGAACAAGGCAGAAACCTGGGCCTTGGCGGATTACCACCATCAGCTGGATCTGGTTCGCGAGGAAACACTGACTTGCTACAACGGCATCAAAGGTACTGGATGTTCCGATTGTGATGCCTGTAATCTTCGCGCCAAAGGCTTGAATGAGTTCCTGAACAATAAGGTACAAGTGACTCAACGTTTGAAAGAGAAACTTGGCTTAAAGTAATACTGCAACAAGGAGCGCTCACTCAAGCATGTTGGCAACAACGTGCCGAGTGAGCGCCCTCCTCTGCTTACTGCGTTTGCGCACCCGTCAGGTACTTCTTGAACAATGATCTTGCGCCGTAGGCCGGCAAGATATTAAAGAACGCGAAACCTACCTTGATTGCGATCTGAACGTAGATCATGCCCAGTATCGCGCTATTTTCCATTGTTCCGTAAAACGCAATATAGCAGAACAGAAAACTGTCGATGATAACGGCAAACAACGTGCTTAAAAATACTCGCAAAAACAGAAACCTGGAATTTGTCAGCTCTTTAATCTTGCACAACAGGTACGAGTTTATGTTCTCGGAAACCAAAAACGATATAGAAGACGCTACCAGAACTGCTGACAACTGACTGATAACATCATTGTAAGCGCCATCAAGTTTCCAGCCCGGCAGACCCGGAAGATGAGTCGTGATGGCCAGCAGAATGATAATCGCGGCGTTGCTGATGAACGCGAACAGAATCGCTTTTCGCGCGAGCCTCAGGCCAAACGTTTCATTGAGCAAGTCAACGATCAGAAACGTCAGCGGATAGAGGAAAGTGCCCGGCGTTACGACAATATCGAAATACTCGAGGTAGATCGGTTTTGTCGCTGCAATACTGGTAAAAATGTAAAGCGTGAACAGCATCAGGTTCAGGATGATGTAGATCATCCAGGAACTCTCATGCCGGTCATTGATTTCGTAAGCGGTGAGTGCTCCGCCTTGGGAGTAAAACTTCTTGTAGAGGTTTTTCACTTCGATTTTATTCAGATTATCCATAATCTCACTATTCAACACTTCACTTAGCTTTATTTTAATTATTTTGCCTGTCGCGATGACCATGATGACGGCCAGGCTTTTTCCATTTTCGAATCCCAGCAATTTGTACTTGCTGTTTTCCAACTCAACACTGCAATCCATTAAATCGTTCCTCGATTACATCTCCGATCACGCATACACGATCCGTATCAAAGTTGCCTTCATGGCTTATAGATAACTTCGCTGTGATTTTGTCATACACCAGCTTTTCCCTGTCGCTGGTCGACGCTCCTTTCTGCACGATCAATAGATCGCCGGGTTCATTCATGCCGCTGATTTCATTTTCCAGCAAAACGCCAATCAGATTAAAGGACGCGCCAAAATAGTAAGTCAGTGGATAAATCGTGGCCAACTCACCAATTCTCTTATCCAGACTTTGCAGCAGCAGACTTTCTGTAATCACCGGAACCGCCGCCGGATTCATATTCCCCTGTGGCGAAATACTGCTTTCGATGATTTCCTTTTCTTCAAAATCAATCGTCTCTATTTCCTCGTAAGACACGCCGAAGAAATCAGAAATCTTGCGCACAGTGGACTGTTGTACATTGACCACCTTGCCTTCAAGAATGTTATAGATGGTCGTGCGGGTCAAACCACTGGAGTGGCACAGGGACAACTGAGTTTCCCCGCGACTCTTGATCAGGTATTTGATGTTGTTCTTCAGATTCTCCGATCTTTCTCTTCTGTGCATCACATGCTTATCATCCATTTTTAACTGCAATCAATGTCACGTCCCGAATGATCATTCCGGACATACACAAGTGAGGTAGGAAATTGCAGTTATATCCCTGTCAGTGCCGCGCAGGATCATAGCATTCTCCCTCCCTGGGTTCGGTATAAAAAGTCAGCTTTCACAGGCTGCTTCCGCCAACGTGCGGGGGTCATTTCAGCCTCCGTACGGACTCGTCAGTTCCTTTCGACTTCCACCCAAGGCCGGAAAATCGGCACCGGGCAATGCCTGTTTTACACCCGACGCGACCACAAAAAGAATCATTTTCTTTGAAGAATGTTCATTTTTTTGATTAATTCTGTGGCGTTCCTCACTGAAAAATTTATGATGCGTCAATCCGGCGTCCCATTCTCGAGAGTGAAAGAACGAAAAACCGGGAGGCCTGTACAGGGTTTAGTTTTGCGCGCACAGCGGTCAAAACACGGATTCGCCTGTACAGATCTGGCAAGCAAGGACATGCGCAAATCACGCAAAACCAGGGAAGGAATAAGCAATGGCAGTCATTACTGAACCACTCAAGAACCAGGCTGACTTGCTGCGACGCGGTCTGGCAGATCTCCGCGCAGAAGACGCCGAACTGGCGGCCATTCTCGACGCTGAAGTGACGCGCCAACAGCACACGCTTTCACTGGTCTCCTCCTCCTGCGCAGTCCAGCCGCGAACCTTGGCGGCCTGCGCTTCCGTGCTGGTCAACGTGACCGCTGAAGGCATGTCCGGCAAGCGTCACAGTGCTGGGTGCGAGAATGTCGAGCGGGTCGAATCGCTGGCCATCCGCCGGGCGCGGCAACTGTTTACGGCTCAATACGCCAACGTGCAGCCGCACTCGGCGTCGACCGCCATTTACCAGGTGCTCACAGCGTTACTTGAGCCTGGCGACACCTTGCTGGGTATGGCGGTGGAACACGGTGGCCATCTCACGCATGGCAGCCTCGCCGCGTTTTCCGGCGCCTACTACAAGGCGATCCAGTACGGCACGACAGCAGACGGCCTGATCGATTACGACAAGGTGCGCCTGCTCGCACTCGCCCACCGCCCACGCGTCATCCTCTGCGGCGCCAGCGCCTATTCGCGCGAAGTGGACTTCAAGCGGTTTCGCGAAATTGCCGATGAAGCCGGGGCCATCCTGCTCGCCGATATTTCGCATATCGCCGGGCTGGTCGCCACCGGGCGCCACCCAAGTCCGATCGACGCAGCCCACGTCACCGTCACCTGCACGCACAAGCAACTCGCCGGGCCTCGCGGCGGCGTGATTCTCAGCGGTGCTGATGCGAACACCAAGATTCCCGGCCTGAGGACCACCTTCAGTCGCCTGCTTGATCAAGCCGTTTACCCGCGAATGCAGGGCGCGCCTGCTGCCAACATGATCGCTGCGAAGGCTGCCGCGCTGGGTTATGCAATGTCCGCAGAATTCGATGCCTGCATGGCGCAGATCCGCAGCACGGCGGATGAAATGGCCAAAGCGTTTCAGGCCAAGGATTATGAAGTGGTTGGCGGCTGCAGTGAAAACCACACGGTGCTGGTGCGCTTGCGGGGTGGCATCACGGGGGCTATCGCCGAGGCGGCGCTGGGGCACTGCGGAATCATCGTCAACAAACATCGCGTACCCGACGATCCCCGTTCGGCACTTGTCACCAGCGGGCTGCGTATCGGCACCGCTGCGCTGGCGCAACGCCGGGTCGATGTCCACGGCAGCCGCCAGATCGTCGATTTGATCGTGCGGATTCTGAACACGGTAGCGCCGCTCGGCGAACAGGATTACACCCTGGAACCGCTGCTCCTCGCGCAGTTTCGTTCAGAGGTCAAAACCCTGTGCAGGGACTATCCTCTCGCCGACTATCAATAGCGCACCAATATTTGCACCCATAAAAAAACCCGGCACTCAGGCCGGGTTTTGTGTTTCTGCGTCAGCGCTTATTTGGCAGCACCTGCCGCGTGCACGGCCTGCTGCGCACCGCGCTTGTTCTTGATCACGTAGCAGACCCACATGAACACGACCCACACCGGAATCGCGTACACCGAGATCTGAATGCCCGGGATCAGCAGCATCACGCCGAGGATGAACGCGACGAACGCCAGGCAGATGTAGTTGCCGTACGGATACCACAGCGCCTTGAACAGCGGCGTCTGCCGGGTCTTGTTCATGTGCTGACGGAACTTGAAGTGCGAGAAGCTGATCATCGCCCAGTTGATCACCAGCGTCGCAACCACCAGCGACATCAGCAGTTCCAGCGCGTGCTGCGGGATCAGGTAGTTGAGCAGCACAGCGACCAGCGTCACCGCTGCGGAAGCCAGAATCGAACGCACCGGCACGCCGCGCTTGTCGATTTTCGCCAACACTTTCGGCGCATCGCCCTGCTCGGCCATGCCCAGCAGCATGCGGCTGTTGCAGTAGGTACCACTGTTGTACACCGACAACGCAGCAGTCAGGACCACAAAGTTGAGGATGTGCGCGGCGGTGTTGCTGCCGAGCATCGAGAACACTTGCACGAACGGGCTGCCGCTGTACGAATCGCCGGACGCGTTGAGGGTTTCCAGCAGACTGTCCCATGGAGTCAGCGACAGCAGGATAACCAGTGCACCGATGTAGAAAATCAGGATCCGGTAGATCACCTGGTTGATCGCTTTCGGGATCACGGTCTTCGGCTTGTCGGCTTCAGCAGCGGTGAAACCGAGCATTTCCAGACCGCCGAAGGAAAACATGATGATCGCCATGGCCATCACCAGACCGCTGACACCATTCGGGAAGAACCCACCGTGCGACCACAGGTTGCTCACGGAAGCTTGCGGGCCGCCATTACCGCTGACCAGCAGGTAGCTGCCGAGCGCAATCATGCCGACGATCGCCACGACCTTGATGATCGCGAACCAGAATTCGGCTTCACCGAAGACTTTGACGTTGGCCAGATTGATCGCGTTGATCAGCACGAAGAAGGCTGCCGCAGAAACCCAGGTCGGAATGTCCGGCGCCCAGTAGTGGATGTATTTACCGACCGCGGTCAGCTCCGACATGCCCACCAGAATGTACAGAATCCAGCAGTTCCAGCCCGACAGGAAACCGGCAAAGCCGCCCCAGTACTTGTGCGCGAAATGGCTGAAGGAACCGGCCACCGGCTCTTCGACGATCATCTCGCCGAGCTGGCGCATGATCATGAAGGCGATGAAGCCGCAGATGGCGTAGCCGAGGATCATCGACGGGCCAGCGGATTTCAGTACCCCGGCCGAGCCGAGGAACAATCCGGTACCGATCGCGCCACCGAGGGCGATCAGTTGAATATGGCGATTTTTCAGGCCGCGTTTCAGCTCGCCTGATTGCGAGGGTTGTCCACTCATGAAAAAGGTCTCACGCAAGGTTTGATGATGTTCAGTAGACGTTGCTGCCAGGTTGCGATTTCAAGCAGCCCCGATCAAACCCCAGCGCAGGCACCAGGAGTTCAGCTTATTTACAACGGTCATGCGTCACCTGTTTGTTTTTATCTGTGACGAAATCGAACCCGAAACGCTTGTGGCGCGACGGAGTGAACAAGGCGGATAGCCTTGAGATTTGCGCGATTACGCAGAGGGTCACAGTTAAAACGCGGCGCATTGTACACCGCTAACCCCCTGCTGCCAGACCCCGCTGGATCAGCGTGATGGTTGCCGGGATTGCGTGTGTCCGCTTCGAGATGCTCGAGCGGCTGCAAAAAATGAGTCAGGCCTTTGCAGGCCATCGGCGTGGACGAGGAAAAAACCGTCCCACGGAGAGAGGTGGAGATCAGTCACGGCGTTCATTGCGCCTCCTTCTTGTTATGCACCTGCACGACAGGCATGGGGCGCATCTCACCCTGCAAACGCCGCTGAAACAAGCGCGCCAGAGCCCTGCGCAGCCTGCGGTGAAGCGGGCTTCGGCAGGTTTTCCTTACAGCGCTCATGGCGGGTTGGATTCACTCGGTTTTAGCGGCATTTTCGTAAACATTTCTTTACGATGCGTAACGCAGAGTTTCCATTTCAGAAAATTCTGTCAGACGTCTGCAAATTGACGGTAGCTAGCTTGCTAATGAAAACCATGACTTAGTTTTTTGTTTTTAAATAAGAAAAACCGAGCGTAAAAACAGAATAAAAAGTCTATTTAAAAATTAAATGAATAATTTTTTGCATTACAAAAAACCCTGAACTAGGTTCTTCACGTCTTGCCGGCCACCTCGACCGGCCAGTCACAACCGTGAAAGTCATCTAGGAGATCGACCATGCAAGCACTGGAAAAAGACTTGGATACCGAACTGCAACTGGACGAATGGTTTGAAGCACCGACCCACGAGGCGGCTGTAGAAATGATGCAAGCCGACGCGGTGGTTCCGTTCGGCACAGCGATGTGGCCTCTGTAAGACATCCCGGGCAGGCACGATCCGGCCGGTCGTGCCTGCCGCTTTCTTCACGGTCAGTCAGGGAGGACTCATGGATAAGCCCCGCGCGATCTCGCATTTCCTTTACTACCTCGAACATCACCCTGCCCTTGCCGGCCTCGACTCGGCGAAGGTATTGCTCGGCCACACGGCTGATTACGCAGCGCTGACCGGCGCGATCGCCGAACAGGCCGGCGATCATCCTCGCTTCCACTTCAGCGCCCGACGTCTGGACCTGGAAAGCACTGCAGCGCTGACCTCGGCAATCACCGACAGCGATCTGTACATTTTCTTCTACGACTCTTCCACCCTGCCCAACCCACGCCCCGACGGCCCGGAATTCGTCCGTGCGCTGCAAGGCGTGATGGCGGAAAACTGGAAGAAGTCGCTGCTGTTCAAGGATTACGGCGATTATTTCTACGACACCTTCAGCGTCACCCCGCAACGCATCGCCGGGCTGAACAGCCACCTGATTCAGCGTATGTCCCAAGCGACCACGCTGAGTTTCAAGGACGACGACGGCTCATGGTTTGAAACGCCGCTGAGCAGCATCAAGAAGTGGACCGACATCAACGGCGTCGGTAACTTCGACCTCGCCCCCGGCGAAATCGCCACGCACAGTGAAGCCATCAACGGCCATGTGAAATTCAAGGGCACATTCCTCAGCACCATTCCGTTTGCGCGCAAATACGGAGTTCTGGAATCGCCACTGGAGTTGTGGATCGAAAACTCGACCATCAGCCGCATCGCCACCGACGTGCCGGGGCTGGAGCATGATTTCAACAAGTACCTGGACGCCAATCCGTCGAACCGGCGGATTGAAGAGCTGGGGATTGGCACTAACGAAGGCGTGAAAGATCTGTATGCGCGCAATGCCGGGTTTGAGGAGCGGCACTGCGGGTTGCACCTTGGTTTGGGCGGTGGGGCCAAGGGCAGTCATCACCTGGACCTGATCTTCTCGGGCGGCGTTTTGGCGCTGGATGACAAGCCGGTGTTTGACGGACGGTTTGTCTTCTGATCCTGAAAATTAGGTGGCTGCATTGGCCTCATCGCCGGCAAGCCAGCTCCCACAGTTTTTTGTTGCGCTGCATAAATCCTGTGAACACCGCAGATACATGTGGGAGCTGGCTTGCCAGCGATGAGGCCCTCAAAAGCACCACATACCTTTCGCCAGACAAAAAAAAACGCCAACCCTGCGGTTGGCGTTTTTGCTTTGGCTTGAAGCTTGCCGCTAGAAGCTCACAGCTGCCTTATTCCGGCTTCTTGCGACCAAACCCCGGACGCTGACCGGAACCGGCCGGTGCACCACGACGCTTGCCCGACGGCTTGTCGCCATCAACCAGCTTAATCCCCGGACGCTTCGGCGCAGGCTTGGCCGGGCGCTTGTTGGTGGTGTCCGCTGGACGATCCGCCACTGGCGTGCCACGACCGGCAGGTGCACCACGCTCGCCACGCTCAGTGCGACCGTTGGCCGGACGCGGAGCGCGCTCGCCGTCACGGGCGACTGGTTTGCGACCTGGACGTTCGCCTTCGATCTGCGGCTCGCGGCTTGGACGTGGGCCAGTCGGCGCGCCAGCGGCTGGACGCAGGGTGCGGACGCGCTCGGTCTTGCCCATCGGACGCGACGATTTACGCTGCATACGCTCAAGCTTGTCTTTGCTCTTGGCGTTCAGCTGCGGCATCGCCACCGGCGTCAGGCCGACTTCGGCACTGAGGATGTCGACTTCGTACTGGCTCATTTCGCGCCAGCGGCCCATCGGCAGGTCGGAGTTGAGGAACACCGGACCGAAACGCACGCGCTTCAGACGGCTGACCACCAGACCTTGCGATTCCCACAAGCGACGAACCTCACGGTTACGACCTTCCATCACCACGCAGTGGTACCAGTGGTTGAAGCCTTCACCGCCTGGAGCTTGCTTGATGTCGGTGAACTTGGCCGGGCCGTCTTCCAGCACCACGCCAGCCTTCAGACGCTCGATCATTTCGTCGTCGACTTCACCGCGTACACGCACGGCGTACTCACGGTCCATCTCGTAGGACGGGTGCATCAGGCGGTTGGCCAGCTCACCGTCGGTGGTGAACATCAGCAGACCGGTGGTGTTGATGTCGAGACGACCGATGTTGATCCAGCGCCCTTCTTTCGGACGCGGCAGCTTGTCGAACACGGTCGGACGGCCTTCCGGGTCGTCACGGGTGCAGATCTCGCCATCGGGTTTGTTGTACATGATCACGCGGCGGACCGATTCGGCCGCCTCTTCGCGCTTGATCACCTTGCCATCAATGGTGATGGCGTCGTGCATGTCGACGCGCAGACCGAGGGTGGCGTCTTTGCCATTGACCTTGATCCGGCCCTGGCTGATCCAGGATTCCACGTCACGGCGCGAGCCGACGCCGATACGGGCGAGGACTTTCTGCAGCTTTTCGCCTGCTGGGCCGATTTCCTGGTCGTCTTTCTGAATGATGTCGCTCATCTGGGCACCTCCCGGTGTGGTCTGTTCAGGCGGCGCCTGAAGCATTGAAATCTGGGTACTCAGCCGAAGGGATCGGCGAAGGGTCGCGAATCATACGCGGATGTGCGCCGTCGCGCATCAGAGACTAGCTGATCAATGGGCAGTTATTTCTTTTTCCGCCGACCGGCGCCACCGAGTTTGATCAGGCGCAACGCGGCTTCGGCCAGCACCGTGCGCTTGTCGTCCTTGTCGAGTTTCTTCCAGGCCTTGATTTCGCGCTTGCTGCGGCCGCAGCCGAGGCAGATGTCGTCGGTGAATTTGCAGAGGCTGATGCACGGGTCTTTAGTGGAACTCATTTGGGTACCTTTGGGAGATCAAAAGATCGCAGCCTTCGGCAGCTCCTACAGGGGACGTATTGCAATGTAGGAGCTGCCGAAGGCTGCGATCTTTTCGGCGCCCCTCAGTCTTCGAATTCGCGGCGTTCGGCTTCGATGGCTTCGGCCAGGGCGCGGGCTTCGGCTTCTTCTTCGCTTAGCTCCGGTTCGGGTTCTGGCGCCGGTTGTTCGAGGGCAGCGACGGCGGCCAACAGCTTTTCACGGGCTTCGGCGACGCCGAGAATGTCTTCTTCCGGTTCGGCTTCAAGTTCAACTTCGATGGTTGGCTCGGCGATCTGTGGCTCAGGCTCAGTCTCGATTTCTGCTTCAGGCGTCGGCACTTCACCATCCGCCGCATCCCGCAGCAAATCGTCGAAGTCGGTCTTGATCCCCTCCTCCATGCTGTCCAGTTCCAGCAACAACGTATGGAAACTGGTTTCCTCCTTCTCTTCCTCCGGCTCGGCGCTGGCGTCGGCCAACTCCTGCAAACCCTGCGGCACCGGCGCGTCGTCAAAATCGAGCACCGGGTCGGTTTCCATTTCGCGCAGCTCGGCCAATGGCGGCAGATCTTCGAGGTTCTTCAGGTTGAAGTGATCGAGAAAACCTTTAGTGGTGGCAAACATCGCCGGCTTGCCCGGCACATCGCGGTAACCGACAACCCGGATCCACTCACGCTCAAGCAAGGTTTTGACGATGTTGCTGTTCACCGCCACACCGCGCACGTCTTCGATCTCGCCACGGGTGATCGGCTGGCGATAGGCGATCAGCGCGATGGTTTCCAGCAACGCACGGGAATAGCGCTGCGGGCGTTCTTCCCAGAGTCGGCCAACCCACGGCGAAAACTTCTCGCGGATCTGCAAGCGATAGCCGGACGAGACTTCCTTGAGCTCGAAGGCGCGGCCCTCGCAGGACTTGCCCAGCAGTGTCAGTGCTTTCTTGAAAACCGCAGGCTCGGGACGTTCACCTTCTTCGAACAGTTCAAAGAGGCGTTCAAGGGATTGCGGCTTTCCCGAGGCCAACAGAAAGGCTTCAAGCAGGGGCGCCAGCTCGCGGGGTTCAGTCAGGTTCATGTTTCGACTCGTTATTCGGCTCGGGCTCGCACGTGGATCGCGGCGAACGGCTCATTCTGCACCAGCTCGACCAAGGATTCCTTGACCAGTTCAAGGATCGCCATAAAGGTCACCACCACACCCAGCCTGCCCTCTTCGGCAGTGAACAGCTCGACGAACGGCACAAAACCGCCGCCCTTGAGCCGTTCCAGCACATCGCTCATGCGCTCGCGGGTGGACAATGCCTCGCGGCTGACCTGGTGGCTTTCAAACATATCGCCACGGCGCAGCACTTCGGCCATGCACATCAAAATCTCTTCCAGCGCGACATCCGGCAACAGCTTGCGCGCCCGGGCTTCCGGGGCGTCGAGCTTGGGCACGATCACATCACGGCCGACGCGGCTCAGACCATCGATACCTTCGGCGGCCGCCTTGAAGCGCTCGTATTCCTGCAAGCGACGGATCAGTTCGGCGCGCGGATCGTCTTCTTCGTCTTCGACGGTTTCGGCGCGCGGCAGGAGCATGCGCGACTTGATCTCGGCGAGCATCGCGGCCATCACCAAATACTCGGCGGCGAGTTCCAGGCGCACCGACTGCATCAGCTCGACATAGCCCATGTACTGACGGGTAATTTCCGCCACCGGGATGTCGAGGATGTTGATGTTCTGTTTGCGGATCAGGTACAGCAGCAGGTCGAGCGGCCCTTCAAAGGCTTCGAGAAAGACTTCCAGCGCATCCGGCGGGATGTACAGGTCGAGCGGCATTTCCATGACCGCCTGGCCATAGACCATGGCAAACGGCAACTCTTGCTGAGCGCCGGCCTGGGGATCGGCAACGGTTTCCACTGCGGACATTCAGGCCTCGACCATGAACGGCGTCGGATCGCCGCAACCGACGCGGACCACTTCCGGGTCATCGCCGGTCAGGTCGATCACGGTGGACGCTTTGATGCCGCCAAAGCCGCCATCGATGATCAGGTCCACCTGATGTTCGAGCAATTGACGCATTTCGTACGGATCGCTCAGCGGGTCTTCATCGCCGGGCATGATCAGGGTCACACTCATCAACGGCTCGCCCAGTTCGGCCAACAGCGCCAGCGCGATCGGATGGCTGGGCACGCGCAGGCCAATAGTGCGCTTCTTCGGATGCAGCAGCAGACGCGGCACTTCGCGGGTGGCGTTGAGAATAAAGGTGTAAGGCCCCGGCAGATGCGCCTTGAGAATACGGAAGGTGCCGGTGTCGATCTTGGCGTAGTTGCCCAGTTGCGACAGGTCGCTGCAGATCAGCGCGAAGTTGTGTTTTTCATCGAGCTGACGCAAACGGCGCACGCGCTCGATGGCGGTCTTGTCGCCGATCTGGCAGCCGATGGCGTAGGAAGAGTCCGTGGGATAAACCACCACCCCGCCTTTGCGGATGATTTCGACCGCCTGTTTTATCAGGCGCGCTTGTGGGTTTTCCGGATGTATCTGGAAAAATTGACTCACATTCTCTACCTGTTCAGACGGCGGCAATATCTGTGTCATGTTTGAACCGACACCACAGGGGTGGAAGGTCCTCGGGAACCGGCCGGTACTGGCCGATCTCGGACCAGCCGCCAGGGCCATGGAAGTCACTGCCGGCGCTGACCAGCAGACCGAACTCACGGGCAAGGATTGCCAGGCTGCCCACCTGTTCCGCAGGCTGATGGCCATTGACCACCTCGATCGCATGCCCGCCTGCTTGAATATAGTCGGCAATCAGCTTCCGGCGCTTGCTGCGGGTGAAATCGTAGTGCCACGGATGCGCCAGGCTGACCCAGGCCCCGGCGGCGCGCAGTGTGCCAACGGTGTCTTCCAGCGTCGGCCAGTGCAACTTGACGTCACCGAGCTTGCCGGCGCCGAGCCATTTGCGGAAGGCTTCGGCGCGATCCTTTACAAAACCTTCACGCACCATCCAGTCGGCGAAATGCGGACGGGCCGGGGCGTTGCCGCTGTCGCCCAGTTCCTGCTGAACCTGCCGGGCGCCTTCGAGGGCACCGGGCATGCCCTTGAGGGCGAGCTTGCGGCTTATTTCTTCCGACCGCAGCCAGCGGCCATCGTGCAATTTGGCAATCGCCTCGACCAACGGCGCGGCATTCACATCAAAACCGTAGCCCAACACATGAATGGTCGCGCCGCCCCACGTACAGGACAATTCGACGCCGTTGACCAGTTGCATGCCCAACTCAGTCGCAGCCATGCGCGCTTCGGCGAGGCCCTCGAGGGTGTCGTGGTCGGTCAACGCCAGGACTCGCACGCCGTTCTCGAACGCACGCGCAACCAGAACCGCAGGCGCCAGGGCGCCATCGGAGGCCGTGCTATGGCAGTGCAAATCAACATTCACGGGGAGTTGTAACCTCAAATCAGCTGGCGCTATCGCGCGCCCATATGTTTGTTATTATGCCGCCACATCCAGCTTCTGGCTCTCACTGTGAAACAATTCATCGATTTCATCCCGCTTCTGCTGTTCTTCATCGTTTACAAACTTGATCCACGGGTCGTCGACATCGCTGGCCATGAAGTGACTGTAGGCGGTATTTACAGTGCCACGGCGATGCTTATCATCAGTTCCCTGGTGGTGTACGGCGCGTTGTTCATCAAACAGCGCAAGCTGGAAAAAAGCCAATGGCTGACGCTGATCGCCTGCCTGGTGTTCGGCAGCCTGACGCTGGCGTTCCACAGCGAGACCTTCCTCAAGTGGAAAGCGCCGGTGGTCAACTGGCTGTTCGCGGTCGCCTTCATCGGTAGCCACTTCATCGGTGACCGCTTGCTGATCAAACGCATCATGGGCCACGCGCTGACCCTGCCGGACCCGGTCTGGACCCGCCTGAACATCGCCTGGATCGCCTTTTTCCTGTTCTGCGGCGCTGCCAACCTGTTCGTCGCCTTCACCTTCCAGAGCTACTGGGTAGACTTCAAGGTGTTCGGCAGCCTGGGCATGACCCTGGTATTCCTGGTCGCACAGGGCATTTACCTGTCGCGTCATCTGCACGATGCCGATACCACAACAACACCCAAAACCGAGGACTGACATGCTCTACGCCATCATTGCCACCGACGTCGCCAACTCGCTGGAAGCACGCCTGGCCGCGCGTCCTGCGCATCTGGAACGCCTGCAAGCGCTCAAGGGCGAAGGCCGCATCGTATTGGCCGGCCCGCACCCGGCCGTCGACAGCAATGATCCGGGCGCAGCGGGTTTCACCGGCAGCCTGATCGTCGCTGAATTCGATTCGCTGAGCGCTGCGCAAGCGTGGGCTGACGCCGATCCGTACATCGCCGCTGGCGTCTACGCCAATGTGGTCGTGAAGCCGTTCAAGCAAGTCCTGCCTTAAATGCCCCGTGATGAGGGGATTTGTCCCCTCATCACTCGCGACACGGCCACTGACAATGAACCTTCCTGGTTCTTGCTGCTCTCAATCGCTCATTATTCTCGTTTGCCTGCCGACAACCTGCCCAATATCCATTTGGAAGCAGGTGTCGCGATGCGCAAGGGTCCGTTGTGTCTGATGTTGGTCACGTTGTCGATCATGGCGCCCGCCCATGGTGAGGAAACCACCGAAGGCGGCAGCTCCACGCCATTGTCGTTAAGCGCCGGCAGCCAGATCACCGAGTTGCAGCAGCGCCTCAAAGCCAGTGAGCAGCAGCGGGAAGAACTGAGCAAACAACTGCAAAATGCCGACAATACCCGCGAAAGCGCCCAGCTTGCCCGGTTGCGCCAAGAGAACCAGCGCTTGAAGCTGCAACTCAAGGAAGCCCAGGCCAGTCCGCTGCCGCGTCTGCTGACCGATCAGCAGCAGTGGTTCGTCACGGGCGCCGGAGTAGCGCTATTGGCGCTGCTCTGCGGTATCTTTGCCAGTGGAGCAAGCCGAAAACGTCGGCAATGGCTAAATTGAGTGAGTCATGAGCGAGCTGTTACTGATTGATGATGACCAGGAGTTGTGCGAACTCCTGAGTAGTTGGCTGAGCCAGGAAGGCTTTCAGGTGCGCGCCTGCCACGATGGACAGAGCGCGCGTAAAGCGCTGGCCGAAACCGCCCCGGCGGTGGTGGTGCTGGACGTGATGCTGCCCGACGGCAGCGGTCTGGAGCTGCTCAAGCAATTGCGCAACGATCACGCTGATCTGCCGGTACTGATGCTCTCGGCCCGTGGCGAGCCGCTGGATCGTATCCTCGGTCTGGAATTGGGCGCCGACGATTACCTGGCCAAACCGTGCGACCCGCGCGAACTGACCGCGCGCCTGCGCGCGGTGTTGCGCCGCAGCCATCCGGCAGCGGTGTCGACTCAGCTTGAGCTGGGCGATCTGAGTTTCAGTCCGGTGCGCGGCGTGGTCAGCATCGACGAGAAAGAGCTGACCCTGACTGTTTCAGAAAGCCGCCTGCTCGAAGCCCTGCTCAAGCAGCCGGGCGAACCACTGGACAAACAGGAACTGGCGCAGCTCGCCCTCGGCCGCAAGCTGACCCTGTACGACCGCAGCCTCGACATGCACGTCAGCAACCTGCGCAAGAAGATCGGCCCGCACCCGGACGGCCGTCCGCGCATCGTCGCTCTGCGCAGCCGCGGTTACTTCTATAGCCTCTGAACCGCGCCCATTCCCACTGTAGGAGCTGCCGAAGGCTGCGATCTTTTGATCTTGTTTTTAAAAGACAGATCAAAAGATCGCAGCCTTCGGCAGCTCCTGCACAGGGCATGTGTAAGGTGGGACGCGAAGCGTCTTTACCCAAGCTTTACGCAGTGCTGACCGCCGCTGACCTTGATCTCCGTAATCTGTACTCATCCGGAACGTACCGGGAACGAGACAAGGAGATACACCATGCGCAAGACTCTTATCGCTCTGATGTTCGCTGCCGCTCTGCCAACCGTCGCCATGGCCATGCCACAAGACGGCGGCCCGATGGGTGGTCCGCTTGACGGCCCACGCCACGGCGGTCAGATGCACGGCATGCACGGCAAAGGTCCGTACAGCCAACTCGACCTGTCCCGCGAGCAGCGTGAGCAGATCCGCAAGATCATGGGCGAGCAGATGCACGAGCGTAAGCAAGTGGTCGACAAGTACCTGGAAAAACTCTCGCCGGCTGACCAAAAAGCCATGAAAGACGAGATGGCCGCCAACCACAAGAAAGCCGAGTCCGATGTGCGTGCGCTGCTGAAACCGGATCAACAGAAGAAATTCGACGAGATCCAGAAAAAGCACGCCGAGCGTCGCGCCGAATGGGCCGAGTTCAAGGCGTGGAAAGCGCAACAGGCGCAAAAGGCGCAATAATGATCTAACTTCAGGCCCGACGGCTCACCCCGTCGGGCCTGTTTTCATCGATCCAAATGTAGGAGTGAGCCTGCTCGCGATAGCGGTGTGTCAGTTGACAGATTTTTGTCTGACCCTCCGCTATCGCGAGCAGGCTCACTCCTACAGGGGTTTTGCATTGTTCTGAGGATTTTCTGTGCGTTCATTGTTCTGGCGTATTCTCGCGAGCTTCTGGCTGGCCATCGCACTGGTGGCCGGCCTGTCCATTCTGCTTGGGCACATGCTCAACCAGGACGCGTGGATCCTCAGCCGCCATCCGGGCCTCAACACGCTGGCCGGCGAATGGACACAAACTTACGAAGCCCAGGGCGAAGAAGCCGCCCAGGACATCCTCGAACAGCGCAAGCGCCAATATCACATCGACGTTCAGGTGCTCAACGAAAGCGGCGACCCGGTGGTACGCGGCACCTTCCCGCGTCGCGCCGCCGCCTTCGAAGCACGCCAGAACAACGATGACCGACGCCTGCCATGGCGTCGCCTCACCGACGAATTCACCAGCGAAAAAACCGGTGACACCTACCTGTTCATCTACCGCATCCCGCACCCGGAACTCGACTCATGGCACCGCGAAAGCCTGCTTTGGCCATTGAGTGCGTTAGGCATCGCGTTGGTGGTACTAACCCTGTTCAGTTTGCTGGTGACCTTCTCCATCACCCGCCCGCTCAGCCGTTTGCGCGGCGCGGTGCATGATCTGGGGCAGACGACTTACCAGCAAAACAGCCTGGCGAAACTGGCCAACCGTCGTGATGAATTCGGCGTGCTCGCCAATGACTTCAACCGCATGGGCGCGCGCCTGCAAAGCTTGATTGGCAGTCAGCGTCAGTTGCTGCGGGACGTCTCCCACGAATTGCGTTCACCACTGGCTCGGTTGCGCATTGCCTTGGCACTGGCGGAACGCGCCAACCCTGAAGAACGGGAAAAACTCTGGCCACGCCTGACCCGCGAATGCGATCGGCTGGAAGCGCTGATCAGTGAAATACTGGTGCTGGCACGGGTTGATGCGGACAACGCCAGTGCCGAAGACGTGGATTTGAATGCGCTGCTCGGCACTTTGCAGAAGGACGCAAAACTCGGATCGCCCGAGCAGATCGTCCGTCTCGATGCCGAACCGCAACTGAATCTGAAGGGCTGGCCGACCATGATCGAGCGCGCCGTCGATAACCTGCTGCGCAACGCTCAGCGCTTCAACCCGGAAGGTCAGGCGATTGAAATGCAGGCCTCGCGTCAGGGTGAAAAAATTATCGTGAGTGTGCGTGACCATGGGCCGGGTGTGCAGGCCGAACATTTGAGCCAGTTGGGCGAGCCGTTTTACCGGGCTCCGGGGCAGACGGCGGCAGGGCATGGCTTGGGACTGGCGATTGCGCGAAGGGCGGCGGAGCGGCATGGCGGGAGTTTGACGTTGGCCAATCATCCGCAGGGTGGGTTTATTGCCAGTCTGGAATTGCCGCTTGTCCCCGGTGCAGTTGTCCAACCCTAAAAGCCACCCTCACCCCAGAAAAGCCCCTCACCCCAGCCCTCTCCCAGAGGGAGAGGGGGCCGACCGAGGTGTCTTGCGCTATAAATCGACCTGAAGAATCGAGTTGATTATGGATCCGGAAGGCACGTGAATCGTCGCCGACTCTGGATTCGAAATGCATCGGAACCGTTATCGACTCCGAGCTCGAAATGCATTGGAGCCGTTATCGACTCCGAGTTCGAAATGCATTGGAGCCGTTATCGACTCCGAGCTCGAAATGCATTGGAGCCGTTATCGACTCCGAGTTCGAAATGCATTGGAGCCGTTATCGACTCTGGATTCAGCTGAGCACTTTCAGGTCGGCGTACCTCTACAGCATCCCCCAATCAGTCCCCTCTCCCTCCGGGAGAGGGTTAGGGTGAGGGGCTTTTGATCTTCAGGCCTTACCCGGCCAGGCGCTGACGAACTCAGCCAGATCAACCTTCTCCGCCACACGCGGTTCTTTCTGCGGCGTGCCGAGGTACAAGAACGCAATCACTTCTTCACCCTCAACCAAGCCCAAGCCTTTGGCCACATGCTGGGAATAAGCCAGATCCCCCGTACGCCAAACCGCACCAATCCCCTGCGCATACGCCGCCAGCAAAATCCCGTGCGCCGCACACCCGGCAGCGAGCAACTGCTCGGCCTTCGGATATTTAACGTGCTCCTGCAATTTAGCGATCACCACAACCACCAGCGGTGCACGCAGCGGGCCGTTGCGCGCCTTGTCGATCATCGCTTCGGTGACTTCGCCTTCCTGCAGTTGCGCAGCCTCGGCCAGCAACTCGCCCATCTGCTCGCGTGCCGCACCTTCGATGGTCAGAAAGCGATACGGCTGCAAGTGCCCGTGATCCGGCGCGCGCAACGCGGCACCAAACAGGGCTTCGCGCTGCTCGGCAGTGGGGGCCGGTTCGACCAGTCGTGGAACGGAAACACGGTTGAGCAACGCGTCGAGAGCCTGCATCGGCCACCTCCTGAGAAAAATGTGCGGCTATTCTAGCTTCATCTGCCAACAGGATGCCGGTTTACATGCCCTGCCCCACGGGTAGAATGGCGCCCTTCCCACATCAGCCCGAGCGGACTTCATGGCGTTGCCGACCTTACGGATCATTGGTTTCATCATCGGCATCTTCCTGATCACCCTGGCCGTGGCCATGGTCGTGCCCATGGCCACCCTGGTGATTTTCGAGCGCACCAGCGACCTGCCGTCGTTCCTCTGGGCGAGCATGATCACCTTTGTCGCCGGCCTCGCGCTGGTGATTCCCGGCCGCCCCGAACACATACATCTGCGCCCGCGCGATATGTATCTGCTGACCGTCAGCAGTTGGCTGGTGGTATGCATTTTCGCTGCGCTGCCGTTTCTGCTGACTCAGCACATCAGCTACACCGACTCGTTTTTCGAAAGCATGTCGGGCATTACCGCGACCGGCTCGACCGTGCTCAATGGCCTCGACAACATGTCCCCCGGGATCCTGATGTGGCGCTCGTTGCTGCACTGGATCGGCGGCATCGGCTTTATCGGTATGGCGGTAGCGATTCTGCCGCTGCTGCGGATCGGTGGCATGCGCCTGTTCCAGACCGAATCCTCGGACCGTTCGGAAAAGGTCATGCCGCGCTCGCACATGGTGGCGCGACTGATCGTGGCGGCTTATGTCGGCATTACCATCCTCGGTAGTCTGGCGTTCTGGTGGGCCGGAATGAGCCCGTTCGACGCGATCAACCACGCGATGTCGGCGATTTCCACCGGCGGGTTCTCGACCTCCGACCAGTCGCTGGCCAAGTGGACGCAACCGGCGGTGCACTGGGTCGCGGTGGTTATCATGATTCTCGGCAGCCTGCCGTTCACCCTGTACGTGGCGACGTTGCGCGGCAACCGCAAGGCGCTGATCAAGGATCAGCAAGTGCAGGGTTTGCTCGGGATGTTGCTGGTGACCTGGCTGGTGCTCGGCACCTGGTACTGGTGGACAACCAATCTGCATTGGCTGGAGGCGCTGCGCCACGTGGCGCTGAACGTGACGTCAGTGGTCACCACTACCGGTTTTGCCCTTGGCGACTACAGCCTGTGGGGCAACTTCTCGCTGATGTTGTTTTTCTATCTGGGATTTGTCGGCGGCTGTTCCGGGTCGACGGCGGGCGGGATCAAGATCTTCCGTTTCCAGGTCGCCTACATCCTCCTCAAGGCCAACCTTAATCAGTTGATTCACCCACGCGCGGTGATCAAACAGAAGTACAACGGCCACCGTCTCGACGAAGAGATCGTCCGTTCGATTCTGACCTTTTCGTTCTTCTTCGCCATCACCATCTGCGTGATCGCCCTGCTCCTGTCGCTGCTTGGCGTCGACTGGATGACCGCGCTGACCGGCGCCGCCAGCACCGTGTCCGGCGTCGGCCCGGGCCTGGGCGAAACCATCGGCCCGGCGGGCAACTTCGCCACCCTGCCGGATGCGGCCAAGTGGATCCTGTCGTTCGGCATGCTGCTCGGCCGCCTGGAGATCATTACGGTGTTTGTGCTGTGTATTCCGGCCTTTTGGCGTCACTGACCGCACCCGGCGCCTGCAACAACCGCGTCCGGTAATCGCCGGGCGTGGTGTCGAACCAGCGACGGAACGCGCGAAAGAAGTTGCTCGGGTCGGCAAACCCCAACAGATAAGCGATTTCCAGCAAGGTCATGCTCGGTTGCGCCAGATACTGCTCGGCCAGTTCACGGCGGGTGTCGTCGAGCAGTTGCTGAAAACTCGTGCCCTCCTCCTGCAAACGACGCTGCAAAGTGCGCTGCGACAAATGCAGGGTCTGCGCCACGGTATCGCGCTTCGGCTCGCCCTGCGGCAGCAACCGGCACAGCACCTGCCGCGCCTTGTGGGTCACGCGGCTTTCGGAAAACCGCGCCAGGTATTCCCCGGCAAAGCGGTCATGCAGCAGCGCCATCGCTTCGTTGGCGGTGGGCAGCGGCGCTTCCATGTCGGCACGCTCGAAGATCAGCGCATCGTACGGCGCGTTGAACACCAATGGCGCGTGGAAGGCTTGTTTGTAGGGTTCCAGATTTTCCGGCTGATCACCCTGCACCAGCACTTTGACCGGATGCAGGGTGCGCCCGGTCAACCAGCCGCAAAGACCCAATGCACAGGCCAGCGAGGCTTCGGCACTCTGCCGGGTCGGCGGCAGATGGTCACCGTGCACGGTCAGAATCAGCGCATAACCTTCATCGAGCAGACGGAAACTCAGGTCGGCGCTCTCGGCGATGATGCGCTGATAACGCACCAGCCGCTGGAAGCCTTCGGCCAGGGTATTGCTCGACATCAACGCGTAGCCGGCGACATGAAACGACGCCGGGCGCACCACTTTGCCCATGTTCAGGCCGATCGCCGGATTACCGGACAACTCGACCGCCCGTTGCCAGAGGCGGGTCATGGAATCTTGCGGGAAGCGCGCATCCGGATCATCCAGAGCCGTGTAATCGAGCCCCAGTTGCTTGAACAGAACCCGGCAATCCAGGCCGTCCATCTCCAATGCTTTGACAATCCCCATCGCCCAGCTTGCAGAAGTCGTTCGTTCGCTCATGGCGTTTTTCTTTTACATGAGGGGCCGCATGCTACGGCCTGATTTGCCAAGGATACTAAAGTGGCGCCGATTGTCACTGGCCCACGCCAATGATCACTCTAGACTCAAATAAGCTACCCGCAGAACAACTCGTCGCCAGAACAATAACCACAGAGAACGCGGTCGTGGAAAACATCAAGCATTTCAACAGCTTCGCTGAGTTCTATCCGTACTACCTCAGCGAACACAGCAACAGCACCTGCCGGCGCCTGCATTTCATCGGCACCACGCTGGTGATTTTCATTCTGGCGATGACCATCGCCAAGGGCGCGTGGCTTCTGCTATTGGCGGTGCCGCTGGCCGGTTACAGCTTCGCCTGGGTCGGGCACTTCTTCTTTGAAAAGAACCGGCCGGCGACTTTCCAGCATCCGCTGTACAGCCTGTTCGGCGACTTCGTCATGTACCGCGACATGATTCTGGGTCGCGTGGCGTTCTGAATGAGGGTCAGCCAATGAATGCCAATGCCCGCTTCACTCATATGAAGGACGGTACGCAGGAAGACTGGGCGATCATCGCCGCCGACTTCAGTGCCTACGCCAAGCGACTGCCTTCGCGAATCCTGACTCACCTGAAACTGCTCGAAGGCGACTTCGGTGGTTTCCCGGTGGATCGTCTGACTCACTCACTGCAAACCGCCACCCGCGCCTTTCGTGACGGGCGCGACGAGGAGTATGTGGTTTGCGCGTTGCTGCATGACATCG
This sequence comes from Pseudomonas sp. IT-P395, assembly GCF_949767675.1. NCBI lineage: Bacteria > Pseudomonadati > Pseudomonadota > Gammaproteobacteria > Pseudomonadales > Pseudomonadaceae > Pseudomonas > Pseudomonas sp. IT-P395. The sequence continues at coordinate 27,942 of NZ_CATKPW010000012.1, read as the reverse complement.
GCGACACCTTGGGTTCCTACAACCATCCGGACATTGCCGCAGCGATCCTCAAGCCGTTCGTCAGTGCCGAAAATTTGTGGATGGTCGAGAAGCACGGGGTGTTTCAGGGTTATTACTTTTTTCATCATTTGGGCATGGATCGGCATCTGCGTGAGCAGTTCAAGGAGCATCCGCAGTTTCAGGCAACGGCCGAGTTCTGTGCCAAATACGATGCGGCGGCGTTTGATCCTGACTATGACACGCTGCCGTTGAGCTTCTTTGAGCCGATGATGGAACGGTTGTTTGCGCAGCCGAAGAACTCGATTTACAAAGCGGCAATGGAAGAACACAGCCCGGCCTGAGTGTCTTCGGGAACCGCTGCGCGGTTCATCGCGAGCAGGCTCACTCCTACAGTTGAAATGCGTACCCCTTGTAGGAGTGAGCCTGCTCGCGATGAGGCCCTCTAAAACACCCGAGAATCAGGCGAGTTCGGCGACTTTGGCCGCTTTCAGCTCCGCCTCGCGCGCCTGCGCGTCCGCCAGCCGATACAGCTCGATCGTGCCGTCCCAATGCTCGATCAGCGCCGTGCACGACTCCACCCAATCGCCGCAATTGAGGTAATCCACCTCCCCCACCTTGCGGATTTCGGCATGGTGAATGTGCCCGCACACCACGCCATGCAACTCGCGCTTCACGCATTCATGGGCAATGGCTTCTTCAAAGTCGCTGATGAAACTCACCGCGGTTTTCACCTTGTGTTTCAGGTACGCCGACAGCGACCAGTAACCGTAGCCATAGCGCGCACGCCAATGGTTGAGCCAGCGATTGAGGGTCAGGGTGAATTCGTAGGCCGAGTCGCCGAGGAAGGCCAGCCAGCGGTGATAACGGGTGATCACATCGAACTGATCGCCGTGAATCACCAATAGATGCCGCCCGTCTGCGGTGACATGCACCGCCTCGTCAACCAACTGGATATTGCCCAGTATCAGCTTCGAATACCGACGCAGGAATTCGTCGTGGTTGCCGGTGACGTAGATCACCTCGGTGCCGCGCTTGCTCATGGTCAGCAAACGCCGGATCACGTTGGTATGCGCTTGCGGCCAGTACATGCCGCCGCGCAGTTTCCAGCCGTCAATGATGTCGCCGACCAAATAAATCTTGTCGGCATGGTAGCCCTTGAGAAATTGCGACAAGTGCTCGGCCTGGCAATCCCGCGTGCCCAAGTGCACGTCGGAGATCCACAGGGTGCGCACGCGTTGTTTGCGACTGGGTCTGGCGAGCTCGGCGCTGGTCATGGGCAACCCTCTGCGATGTTTTCGCCACTTTGCGCCTGCCCGGTTAATCGACCATGACAAGCGTGAGTCAGTCCTGTGACAACGCATCCGGTGTGCGCCGGTGTAGACTGGCGACCACTTCGGAGACAACCTGCCATGCGACCGATCCTCACCCTGCGTCAGTACACCCACGATTTGATCGTCCACAGCCACGACCACGCGCAATTGGTGTTCGGGCTGTCCGGTGCGCTGGATTTCGAGGTCGAGGGTTGTGGCAGTCAGGTGCGTCAGCAGAGTTTTGTAGTTATCCCTTCCGGCGCTCATCATGCCTGCGGCAGTCCCAATGGTAGCCGCTGTCTGGTACTGGATATCCCGGACGGCCAATGGCTGACGGATTCACTGGGCGAGCATGCCGACGCCAGCCATCGTCTGCTCGATCAACCGGCGCGCTTGTCGCTGGATTCGGGGCAAAGCCAGTTGGTCAGCTGGCTGGCAAACAGTCCGGTCAGCGATCCATTGATTGCCCAGCAAGGCGCGGTGTTGCTGCTGGCCAGCCTGAATCACGCGCAACCTGCGGAACACGCCATTCGCCGCCTGCCCTATGCCGCGCTGGATGCGCACATCGAGCAATACGCCGCGTATCCGCTGCAAGTCGCCGATCTGGCACGGGTGGCAGGATTGTCCAGCGCGCGTCTGCATGCGCGTTTCATGGCCGAATGCGGGCAGACGCCGATGGATTACATCCGCAGTCGGCGCCTGCATCTGGCCGTGCAAATGCTCCGCGACACAGCCCTGCCGATCGGCGAAGTTGCCAGTCGCGTCGGCTACAGCTCGCAAAGTGCTTTCTCGGCTGCTGTCCTACGTGAGTTCGGTGCATCACCCGGCCAGCTTCGGCGCGATTCCTGCGACAAAAGACGATAGCCTGCCGACAGACTTACTGAGCTCTACACGCTTAAATGTAGGAGCTGCCGAAGGCTGCGATCTTTGATCGTTCCCACGCTCCGCGTGGGAATGCAGCCCGTGACGCTCCGCCTCACTGGACGCAGAGCGTCCCTAGAGGCGTTACCACGCAGAGCGTGGGAACGATCAAAAGCAAGATCAAAAGATCGCAGCCTTTCGGCAGCTCCTACAGTAAATGATCATTCCCACGCTGCTGCGTGGGAACAATCAATAGTTGAGATTGTGTTTGAGATAGAAGGATTGCAATGACTCCGCGTACCGCCCTCGGCGCTCTGCATATCGGTGCTTTGATGTTTGGCCTGACGGGTGTGTTCGGCAAACTCGCTGCCGCCTCCCCCGCTGTGATCGTGTTCGGTCGCGCGGCTTTCGCCGTTGTCGCCTTGGCGTTCTTCGCCCGCTTCGCCAGCCAGAGCGGCTGGCAGAAACTTCAGGCCGTGGATTGGCGGCGTCTGGCCCTCAGCGGCGTGTTGCTGGCCGGGCACTGGGTGAGTTTCTTCCTGTCTGTGAAGATCGCTGGTGTCGCCATCGCGACGTTGGGTTTTGCCAGTTTCCCGGCCTTCACGGTGATTCTCGAAGGACTGATCTTTCGCGAACGCATCCGCGCCAATGAAATACTGCTGGTGGTGTTGGTCAGCATCGGCCTGATTCTGGTGACCCCGGCCTTCGATCTCGGCAGCGGCGCGACCATTGGCTTGCTCTGGTCGGTGCTTTCGGGGCTGCTGTTTTCCCTGCTGTCGCTGACCAACCGCGCCAGCTCCGGGCGGATTCCGGCGGTGCAAGCGGCGCTGTGCCAAAACGTCGTGGTCGCGCTGTGTCTACTACCAGTTGCAGCACCGCAACTGAGCGAAGTGCGCGCACTCGACTGGCTGTGGATTGCGCTGCTCGGGGTGTTCTGTACCGGCGTCGCGCACAGCCTGTTTGTGGCCAGTCTGGCGGTGATCAAGGCGCGCACGGCGGCGGTGGTGTTTGCCATGGAGCCGGTCTACGGCATCACCGTCGCCTGGTTGCTGTTCAATGAAAACCCGACGCCGAAGATGTTGCTCGGCGGCGCGCTGATCATTGTCGCCATTGTGGTGTCGGCGAGGATGTCAGGCCATGCCGACAAGAAAGCTGTCGCCGCCGAGGCCGCGTCTCACTGAGTGCGGTCGTTGTGACCGAGGTCGCGGTCAGGATCGATCTGATCGCGAACTCGCTGCTTCAAGATTTTAGCCTCGGGAAAACCGCCGTCAGCCTTGCGTTCCCAGATCTGCACGCCGGCGCAGCTGATGTGAAACACCCCGCCGGTGCCGGGCACCAGGGACACTTTGCCGAGATCATCGCCGAAGGTGCTGAGCAGCTCCTGCGCCAGCCATGCAGCGCGCAGCAGCCACTGGCATTGGGTGCAATAGGTGATGACAACTTCTGCTTTTGCGACAGTCATGTTCGCTGAAACTCCTGAGACAGAGGGCGCCGCTATAATAGCCGGCTTTAACGCTTGCCCCGAGACTCACAATGCGCCGTCTGCTGTTCTGCCTGCTGCTTGGTTTCCTCCCTTTGTTCGCTCACGCCGGCGTCGATGCCAGTGACGCGACGCGACCGAAAGTCGGCCTCGTGCTGTCCGGCGGCGCGGCGCGCGGGCTGGCGCACATCGGCGTGCTTAAGGCGCTGGAGGAGCAAGGCATCAAGATCGATGCGATCGCCGGCACCAGCATGGGCGCGGTGGTTGGCGGGCTGTACGCCTCGGGTTACAAGATCGATGAGCTGGAAAAACTCGCGCTGAACATCGACTGGCAAGCCGCGCTGTCCGACGCGCCGCCGCGCGAAGATGTGCCGTTTCGGCGTAAACAGGATGACCGCGACTTTCTGGTCAAACAGAAACTCAGCTTTCGTGACGACGGCAGCCTTGGCTTGCCACTGGGTGTGATTCAGGGCCAAAACCTCTCGTTGCTGTTGGAAAGCCTGTTGGCCCACACCAGCGACACTCGGAATTTCGACAAACTGCCGATTCCGTTCCGCGCTGTCGCCACCGACATCTCCAACGGCGAAAAAGTGGTGTTCCGCAAAGGTCATCTGCCCCAGGTGATCCGCGCCAGCATGTCGATCCCGGCGGTGTTCGCCCCGGTCGAACTCGACGGCCGGCTGCTGGTGGACGGCGGCATGACCGACAACATCCCGCTGGATGTCGCGCGGGAAATGGGCGTCGACGTGGCCATCGTCGTCGACATCGGTACACCGCTGCGCAACCGCAAGCAACTGACCACCGTGGTCGATGTGTTGAACCAGTCGATCACCCTGATGACCCGCAGTAACTCCGAAGAACAACTGGCCGCGCTGAAATCCTCCGATGTGCTGATCCAGCCCGCGCTGGCAGCGTTCGGTGTCACTGATTTCGGCAAGGCTCAGGAGATGATCGATGCCGGTTATCGCGCCACGCGAATCCTCGATGCGCGCCTCGCCGTCCTCAAACCCAAAGAATCCCAGGACGCCGAACTCAACGCCGCACGTTCGCCGGGTCAACGCACACCAATCATCACGGGCATCCGCGTCGAGAACGACTCGAAAGTCGACGACGATGTGATCCGCTACTACATACGCCAGCACATTGGCGAGCCGCTGGATCTGGCCCGATTGCACTCGGACATGGGCACTTTGTACGGCCTCGACTACTTCGAACAAGTGCAGTACCGCGTGGTGCACAAGGGCGAGGATCACACACTGGTGATCAGCGCTCGGGGCAAGCGCAGCGGCACCGATTACTTGCGGGTCGGCCTCAATCTGTCGGACGACATGCGCGGCGACAGCGCCTTCAATCTCGGCGCCAGCTATCGCATCAACGGTATCAACCGCCTCGGCGCGGAATGGCTGACCCGCGCGCAGATTGGCGACAAACAAGAGCTGTACACCGAGTTCTATCAACCGCTGGACGTCGGCTCGCGTTACTTCGTCGCACCGTACGCCTCGTTCGAGGCGCAGAACGTTGAAGCGGTGCTCGACAACGATCCGATCGCGCAGTATCGCGTCGAGCGCTACGGTTTCGGCCTCAACTTCGGCCGACAGATCGGCAACAACGGCGAAGTGCGTTTCGGTGTCGGCGAGGCCTGGGGCAAGGCCGATGTGCGGATTGGCGATCAGGATTTGCCGAGTGAAAACTTCAACGAAGGCTTCTACGCGCTGAAGTATTCCTACGATTCGCTGGATAACGTCTACTTCCCTCATGAAGGCAAGGACGTCAGTCTGACGCTGATGCAGTTCGAACCGGGCCTGGGTTCGGATACGCGCTACCGACAGTGGGAATTCAAACTCGACAAAGCCATGAGCCGTGGCCCGGATACGCTGATTCTCGGTGGTCGTTACGGGCGTACGCTGGACGATGCCAACGTGGTCACGTCAAGCTTCCTGCTTGGCGGTGCGCGGCAGTTGTCGGGGTTCAGAGAAGACGCGATTTCCGGGCAGAACGTCAGCCTGATGCGCGCGGTGTACTACCGCCGGCTGACGCCGCGCTCGTATCTGCCACTGGACTTCCCGCTGTATGCCGGCGCCTCGCTGGAGCGTGGACGGGCGTGGAACAACGACAATGAGTTCGACAGCGGCTATATCAACGCGGCCAGCGTGTTCATCGGTTTTGACACGCCGCTGGGGCCGTTGAATTTCAGTTATGGGTTGAATGATGCGAATGAGCAGGCGGTTTATCTGAACCTTGGGCAGACCTTCTGATCAGGTCGCCTGACAATCCGCCTTCGTGAGCAGGCTCGCTCCCACAGGGGAACGCATTCCAATGCAGGAGTGAGCCTGCTCGCGAAGGCGGTATCAGCTCAACCGCAAATCGGATCGGAGGCTTCAGCGAATTCCCGCCAGCAACGTCCGCGCCGTTTGCTTCAAAGGTTCATCGCCCTCTTTGAGCAATTCATTGAGCAACGCAATCGCACTGTCGATATCACCGTCATCAATGCACGTCTGCGCCTGTTCGAGTTTGCCGGAGTTGGTGTCGTGTACCAGCTCCGGCTCCTGCAAATCCAAAGGTTGCAACGCCAGTGACGGCTCGGCATCAGCAAACTCATTGAGAAAATCCTCATCCAGCGGCCCGGCTTCCGATTCAGGGATCCACTCGAGTTCGGCCTCTTCGCTGGGCTCGGGCAATTCAAAGTCCTGAGGCAGAACCTGCAGACCGGAGCCGAGCGCCGAGGTGTCTGCCGCAGGTTCAGCGGTGGCCGGGCGACTGTCTTCCAGATCCCAACTGGAATCCATCGACAGCTCGCCCAGATTCAGTTCGAAATCATCTTCAGGCGCCGGTTGGGCAGCGGCAATCGGGGCCGCTGCAACAATCGGCGGTACCACGGCCAACGGTGCTGCACCCACCAGTTTCGGGTGCCGCGCGCGAACATCCTGCAACGTCCGGGCATCCACACCCAGCTCATGCAAATGACTTTCCTGTTGTTCATACGCGGCGCTGTCACCCTGACGTCCCAGCACTTCTAGCAACTGCAAACCGATATCAGTGCGCGCAGGCTCCTTGTGCAAGGCATCGCGCAACAGCCCGGCGGCTTCGCCCAATCGGCCATAAGCCAGATAGATCCCCACCGCCTCCAGCACATCACCAGCGGCGGGTTCTTCGCGGTGTTGGTCTGATGTGTGAATTCTGACCGACTCGGTGTTCTCGGCCTCCGCCGCCTCCGGCTCATTGCCTTGCGGCAACAGTGGCAGCGGCTCGGCAACCTGCCGCTGTTGTTGCCGTCGACGGTGCACAAACAACCCGGCCAATGCGCCCAGCAACAGCAACAGGCCGCCGAGCAATGACCAGTTCAAACCGTCATCGCTGGATTCGACCGGTGCAACGACTGGCGCAGGAGCAGGTGCCGGGGTCACCACAGTCGGGGGCGGCGATTTCTGCAACTCGACCAGACGTGTTTGCAAGTCACTGATCTGCTTCTTGCCGTCGGCAATCTGCACATCCTGTGTCTGCAGTTTTGCGTTCAATTCGTCGACGGTCTTCTGCAGTTGCTGATTCAGCAACACATTGGCGGCCAACTGCTCGGCCAGTGCATCGCTGGCAGGCGTGGGTGCTGGCACGGTATCGCGCTTGGCTTGAGGTGCCTGTGGCGCTGCCACGACAGGCTCGACAGTGGGAAACGCGGAGGATTGCGCACGTAAATCCGGCTCATCGGTGGCCGGCACGATACCCGGCGAACCCGGTGGATCGATCAACACGGTGTACTCACGCAGCAACCGGCCGTTGGGTTGATCGAGCTGCACGAGGAAATTCAGAAAGGGTTCGTTGACCGGTTTGCTGGACGTCACCCGGATCATCTGGCGATTGCCATGCAGGATCGGGATGAACTTGAGGTCGTTGAGGAAGAACACCCGCTCGACCCCGGCCTCGGCGAATTCATCCGCCGTGGCCAGGCGCGCGGCCAAATCGTTTGGCGTCAGCCCGCCGACATCGACCAAGGCAATGTCGGCCTTGAGCGGCTGATTGAGGCCTGAATGGACGGTGATATCACCCAGCCCCAAGGCCATCGACCAGGCCGAATAACTCAATACACCAGCGACCAGCAGCCATTTGGCGCCGCCGCGCAGTACCACGTGCCGACTTGCGAGCATGAGCATCCCTTAAATAAGCAAAACCGACTTCTATGCGTTCGCACATCCGGTACGAACACGATATTGCCCAGTAGTTCTTATAGTCGGCGCAGCGCGATCTCTCAAAGATACGGCACGTGGATGTGCCTCAAGATTTTTCCAGGTTAGCCAGAATGTGCCCGTGAACCCGCATGCACACCTTCAAATCCGCCTCGTCGACGCCTTCGAACAACTCATGACGCAACTGTGTGGCAATGGTTTCGATTTGCTCGATCAGCGGCAGGGCCGGTGCGCAGAGGACGATTTTTTTCGCCCGGCGGTCTTCCATTACAGACTGGCGTTGCACCAGGCCCTGGCTTTCCAGACTATCGAGCAAGCGCGCGAGGGTCGGCCCTTCGACGCCGACACTCTGCGCCAGCTCCCGCTGGGTCGGTGCTTCTTCAAAACGCGCCAGATGCAGCAGCACCAGCCAGCGCGCCTGGGACAACCCCAGCCCGGCGAGGCGTCGATCCAGTTCGGCACGCCAGCCACGGGACATCTGGGCCAGTTGCATGCCAAAGCGGTGTTGATCGGTTAACGGCATAAAACACTCACGGTTAGACTGAAAATAAAGAATTTCTAATTATTAGCCAGCTAAGCATGAGCTGCAGTTATAGGCAAGTGGCGGTCTGTACTGAATCGTTACATCTTGAAGCCCCTCACCCTAGCCCTCTCCCAGAGGGAGAGGGGACTGAATGGGGGATATTTGGGAATTACGCCGACGTGGCAGATCGGCGCTGAATCCATAATCGACTCGGTCATTCAGGTCGATGTATTTCGCAAGACACCTCGGTCGGCCCCTCTCTCTTTGGGAGAGGGCTGGGCGGGCGGCGTTCCGATGAAGGGTACGGCCAAATTACATTTCGAATTCCGATTGCAGCGCAGCACGCACGCAATACAGCACGCCTTCCGGCACACGCCCGGCAAACAGCTCGGCCACCTCGGCGACCGACGGCAACTCGCCTTCTCCATCAAGGAACGCGTCCTGCACTTCGCCCATCAATTCTTCAGGCAAATCCAGCGCCTGTTCCAGCGACAACTGCTGCTTGCCGATCGCCTCGGCGAGCATGGTGTAGACGTTCTTCTCCGAGCACTGCAACTGACCGGCGATTTGCATCGGGGTCATGCCGGCGCGTGCCAGGGTGATCAGTTCGTGGCGCACGTCGGCCACCGCTTTCGGCGCCTCGACCTCGCCGCCGAGCACTTCGAGGAAGGCATCGCCATAGCGTTCCAGCTTGCGCGCGCCGACCCCGCTGACCCGGGCCATTTCCGCCAGCGAAGTCGGTTGGCTGCGGAGCATTTCCAGCAACGTCGAATCGGGGAAGATGACGTACGGTGGCACGCCATGTTCTTCGGCCAGTTTGCGCCGCAGCGCGCGCAGGGCTTCCCACTGTTCGCGCTCTTCGCCGCGCACCAGTTGGCTGGCCGGGCTCTTGCTGGCGGTTTTGGCGGTGACCTGCGGCTTGAGATCGCGGCGCAACTCCAGCGTGACTTCACCCTTGAGCAATGGCCGGCAACTGTCATTCAGACGCAGACCGCCATAACCTTCGTGATCGACATCCGCCAGACCGCGCGCGACCAATTGACGGAACAGCGAGCGCCACTCGCTCTCGCTCAGTGCCTTGCCGACGCCGTACACCGACAGATGCTGATGGCCAAAACTGCGGACTTTTTCGTTGTCCTTGCCCAGCAGCACGTCGACCAGATGACCGACGCCATAACGCTGGCCGGTGCGGAAAATCGCCGACAATGCCTGACGTGCGGGCTCGGTGGCATCCCAGGTCTGCACGCCATCGACGCAGTTGTCGCAATGCCCGCAAGGCTCGGGCATGTCTTCATCAAAGTACGCCAGCAGGGTCTGGCGACGGCAGCGGGTTTCTTCACACAGCGACAGCATCGCGTCGAGCTTGTGTTGCTCGAGACGCTTGTGCCGCTCGTCGCCTTCGGAGTTTTGCAGCATCTGCTTGAGCATCACCACGTCTTGCAGACCGTAGGCCATCCAAGCATCCGCCGGCAGGCCGTCACGGCCGCCGCGACCGGTTTCCTGGTAATACGCTTCAAGGGATTTCGGCAGATCGAGGTGCGCGACAAAACGTACGTTGGGCTTGTCGATGCCCATGCCGAACGCCACGGTGGCAACCATGATCAGGCCTTCCTCATTGAGGAAGCGCTTCTGGTTGAAGGCACGTAGCTCATTGGGCAAACCGGCGTGATACGGCAGCGCCGGGAAGCCCTGCTCGCTCAGGAACGCCGCGACTTCCTCGACTTTCTTGCGCGACAGGCAATAGACGATGCCGGCATCGCTGCGCCGCTCGGCGAGGAACGCCAGCAACTGCTTGCGCGGCTGCTCTTTGGGGACGATGCGGTAAAAAATGTTCGGGCGGTCGAAGCTCGACAGGAAGCGCTCGGCATTTTGCAGGTGCAGGCGGGTGACGATTTCTTCGCGGGTACGCTTGTCGGCAGTGGCCGTCAGGGCGATGCGCGGTACGTCAGGGAACATCTCGGCCAATTGGCCCAGTTGCAGGTATTCCGGACGGAAGTCGTGGCCCCACTGCGACACGCAGTGCGCTTCATCGATGGCGAACAACGCGATGTTCAGGCTCTGCAGGAATGAGAGCATGCGCGGCTGCACCAGACGCTCGGGCGCCAGATACAACATCTTCACTTCACCGCGCTTGATCCGCGCCGCGAGATCACGCTGCTGCTCGGCGCTCAAGGTGGAATTCAGCGCGGCGGCGGCCACGCCCAGCTCTTCGAGGGTGGCAACCTGATCGTCCATCAGTGCGATCAGCGGCGATACCACCACCGCCAGGCCCTCGCGCAGCAGCGCCGGCACCTGGAAGCACAGCGACTTGCCGCCACCGGTAGGCATCAGTACCAGCGCATCACCGCCACTGGCCACGCGCTCAATGATTGCACCCTGACGGCCACGGAAACTGTCGTAGCCGAAGATGTCCTTGAGGACGCGCTGAGCCTGTTCGAGCATAAAAACTCCAAAAATCTACCGATACATCCCTGCTCAGGCTGGTTCAGAACAGCCACGGCTGCTTAAACAAAACGTAAGAGCGCATTGCATGACAGCCGCAATGCGGGCAGGGATCGCAAAACGCGGCAGTATACCCGAGCCCTTCCCTGCACAGGGCGACACCCGTCGATACAATCGCTGATACCTGTGTAGGTGCTGCCGAAGGCTGCGATCTTTTGATTTGCTTTTAATAAAGACAAGATCAAAAGATCGCAGCCTTCGGCAGCTCCTACAGGGTGTATGCAGGGCATGGCAGGTCAAATCTGCCATGCGGCTGGCTTGAGCGCGCAAGAAAGCCTAGAATTCCCGCATTGTTTATTCCCCAAGGTAGCCCCGTAATGTCCTTCGCTGAGCAACTGACCCGCCTGCAAGTCTTCCTCGACGCCGACGAGCTGCATGACGAGGCGCTGGATTACGTGGCCGCTCACGGCTACCTGACCGCGCTGTCTATCTGCGCCGAAGACGTACCGGAGCGTGAGTGGATCGACGCCCTGTTCGCTGAAGAGCCGCATTACAGCAGCGACGCCCAGCGCGAAGAGATCGAAGCCACCCTGATCGGTCTCAAAGCCCACATCGCCCGTCAACTGGCTTCGGATGAAGAATTCGAATTGCCATGCGAACTGGATCTGGGCGAAGAGCCGGACGATTCCGAACTGCGCGGCTGGTGCATCGGTTTCATGGAAGGCGTGTTCCTGCGTGAAGCGGCCTGGTTTGAAACCGCCGAAGAAGAAGTCAGCGAAATGTTGCTGCCGATCATGGTCGGTTCGGGCCTGTTCGACGAACAGCCAGAATTCGAAGACATCGCCAAGGACGCCAACCTGATGGACGACATGATCGTGCAAATTCCGGAAGCCCTGACCGCGCTGTACCTGCTGTGCCAGGCGCCCGACGAAAAACCGGCGATCCTCAAGCCACGTCACCACTAAGATCCGGCCTATGGACAATCCCATAGGCAACCGCCCCCTGATGTTGCGCTACTTCCTGCTGGCCGTCGGCTGGCTCAGCGTGGCATTGGGGGTGATCGGGATTTTCCTGCCCGTCCTGCCCACCACCCCTTTCCTTCTGCTCGCCGCGGCCTGTTTCGCGCGCAGCTCTGCGCGTTTCTATCAATGGCTGGTCGAGCATCCACGACTCGGGCCATGGATCCGCGATTACCTCGATGGCAACGGCATTCCGCTCAAGGGCAAGGTCTACGCGATCGGGCTGATGTGGGCGAGTATTCTGTTTTCGTGCTATCTGGTGCCACTGCCGTGGGCGCGGGGGTTCATGTTGACCAGCGCGGTGTTGGTGACGGTTTACATTTTGCGGCAGAAAACGCTGTACAAACCTTGAGTCGTCGGTAAATGCCTGGCTAAAAACAGCGTCCCGTCGAAACCGTTCATCTGAAAGCTTTGCATACCTGTCATATCTGACAGGTGTGCTAACCCATCAATACAGGTTCAAATCACTCCATCACCCGACCGGAGTGCCTTCCTGTGTTCGTCAACTACCTCAAGCCGGAATCCCCGCTAATCCCCGCTAACTCCCACTGATTCCCACTGAGTGAGAACTGCACCGGTCGTCATCAAAAAGCGCCTGAATGATCTTCAAGAGGACTTGCCTGATGCCTTCTCACAAGCGTTTCCGCTTCCCTCCCCTGACGGAAGGCAACAACCCACTGACGGTGCTGCGTCCCCTGCTGATTCCGGGGATGGTCGAGCCGGTGCAAGTGACGGATTCACGGGGCCCGGTGGCAGAGGACGGCAAAACCCGCGACGAAAAAGTCACCGTCACCGGCACGGCCACGCGCGGCGAAACGGTCGAGCTGTTCGATGGAACGACAACATCGATGGGTACGGCGCTAGTGGGCGCCGACAGCACCTGGAGCCGCGAGATCGGCCCATTGACCGAGAAGTCTTACCGCATCAGCGCCAAGGCTCTTTATGGCGCCGACCCGGTGTCCAGCGAGCCGCGAACATTCACCGTGAAATTCGCCCAGACCCCGGAAATTCTTGCGGTCAGCGATTCACGGGGGGACGTCGCCCAAGGGGCAACCACCTATGACAACAGTGTGCTGGTGGCAGGCAGCGCGACGCCAAACCTGCAGATCAAATTGCTGGAAAACAAACAGTCGCTCATTACCCTTGACGTCGACGATAAAGGTGACTGGAACCACCGCATCAACGATCTGAAAGTTCGCTCCTACAGCCTCACTGCCGAGGCGTTGTACGAGATTGACCCTGCGACCAGTCCGCCGCGGGATTTCGTCGTGGCGCAAGCGGTCACGCCGACGATCTCTCGCGTGAATGACCTGCGCGGTGAAGTCGCCGCCAATGGCACGACCTATTACCGGACCGTCAATCTCACGGGTAAGGCCAGTCCAAACGAAAAGATCATTCTGCTCAATGCCGGTGCGAACGTCGAAACGGTGGATGTCAACGGCAGCGGCGATTGGCAACATGTTTTCAGCAGCCTGAACCTGACCACTTACCGCCTGACCGCCTGACCGCCTGACCGCCTGACCGCGCGAGGCGATTACGGCAGTAACCCGGAGTCCAGCCCTCCCCGGGTCTTTACAGTTGCAGCCTTTGTTTCACCGACGATTACCGCGGTCACCGACTCGGTCGGTACGGTGGGACCGAATGAAACGACCTATGAGACTGCAGTGACCGTCAAAGGTGAAGCCACCCCGCGCGAGCAGATTCAGCTGTACGACAATGGCGCCCCCGTCGGTACGCCGGTCAGCGTCAATGCCGATAAACAATGGACAACGTCTGTCACCGGTCTGGCCATCCGCTCCCACAGTCTGACGGCCAAGGCCATGTATGACGCGGTTCCGGTAGAGAGCCCGGCGAGAAACTTCAACGTCGCCGCCCACATCGCGCCGACGCTGACGTCTGTGCATGACGGCATCAGTGAAATAGGCAATGGCGGGCAAACCAAAAGCGCCACGGTGACCCTGCGCGGTACAGTCACACCGAATCGTCAGGTCCAGATTTACGACAACAACAGCCCAAGGCACACGGTGACTGCCGTGGGCAGCGCCTGGAACACTACCTTGTCGGTGGGTTTGGGCGGGCATTCGCTGAGAGTAAAAGCGTTGAGTACCGGGCAGGATTCAAATACGCGGACCTTCACTGTGATCTCACCGATTCCGCCGTTGAATTTCAACACGGGCAGCGTGACATTGAGTGGCAGGTGTTACCTCATACCTAACTGGGCTGCATATCCAAACTTCGGTCCTGGCACATATGTACAGCACACGGCAAGCGGCGGAGTTCCTCCCTATCGTTACACGTCGAGTAACAACAACGTCGCCGCGGTAGACGGTTCAGGGTTGGTGACTGTCAGAGGTAATGGGCTCTCAACGATCACTGTCATCGACAACGCAAGCCAATCAAAGAGTTACAACGTTCATGTCACAGGAGTGAAATTCGTTTGGGGGCTGGACGGTGGAAGCTGGAACACGATCAGAGACAGGGCAGCAGCCCGAGGAAAGCGATTGCCATCAATGGGTGAGTTGCGGGAAATCCATAACGCTTGGGGTGGTCGTTGGCCGATGGGTGACTATTGGTACTGGGCCGCTGACTCCGCAGGTGGCTGGCCAGCTCGGTACTGGTTAAAAAACCTGGTCAATGGCGCAGAAGGGCACGTCCAGTACTACGGATCTGCCTTGGGAGTTTGCATTGACCCTTAGGGATGAAAAACGCCCCGCAAATCGTGGGACGCCTTCACTTGGGGTCATCCCGATGGCTCTTTACCAAAAATACCGTAACCCCAGATTCACCCCGTAAGGCTGCTCAATATGCTCCCCTTTGGCATAGTCCAGATCAGCATGCACCTGCCACCGCTCGGACATCGCCACAGCCACCCCCGCCCCAAACTCGGCCCGGGAGCCGGACAAGTCATTGTTGAACACGTTGTTGTTGACCTTCACTTCGTTGTTGGAAGCGAACTCATGAGCAACCGCCGCACGCACATAAGGCTGGGCGACTGCGCCGTTCCCGAAACCGAAGTTGCGTCCGACCGTGGCCCCGGCCTTGCCGAGCAGTGAGCGCATACGATCACCGTCGGCGTCCATGTCGTTGTCCAGCGTGTAGTGTTTGCCCTGGATCTGCACCGCCGACAGTTGCGCGAACGGTTCGACGAAGTAGTCGTTGGCCAGTTTGATATGCCGACCGAACTCGGCAGAACCGCCTACCCCCCAGTTGTCGTAATCACCTTTGGTGCGGCTGCCGTCGCTCAGGTTGACCTTCGACTCGTTGCGAAAGCGGTTGAACTTGAGCACGCCGTCAAAGTAGTAACCGGTATCACTGTCGAGCCAGGTGAGATAAGGCCCGACGTAGTAACTTTTCACCGTACCCGAAGTACCGCGATTCAGATCCAGATCGGACTCACTCGTGCCGGCGAGCACCCCGACCAGCACCTGGCTTTCGCCCAGTCGAGCGTCGGCGCCAAGGGACAAACCCTGTTGCGTCTGCTGATAGCCCACGCCCGAGCCATCGGCAACGTTGTACTTGTTGCCGTAGGTGCGGATCCAGCCGCCGGCCTGGCCACCGTTGAAACGCAATTCGCCCATGCGGCTGCGCAACGAACTCAACTCGCCGTACCACACGGTCGGAGCTGTGTTGAACAAGGCCAGTACCGAGCGCGCGCCGGGGCTGATGACTTCGGTGGTCGGGTCGAGAAACCACTCCTTCGCTCCCCCCTCGATTTCCCGACTGGCCAGGCTGTAAGACCATGTGCCGACATCAACCCGTTGATCGCCGGCCAAGGCAAAATTCGCACCGTCGAGGGTGCCGGTACGCACCAGCGTCAACGCCTGCGGTGAAGCGGCGTCCAGGCCAGAGGCCGCAACCGCCAGCGCAAAGTCCCCCGCCGAAGCACCGATGACATTGAGAAAATCATGCTCACCGCTGGCGAAATCGCCCTTCATTGCAAAGGTCCCATTGCCGGAAAGTGAGCCGACATTGAGCGTGTAATACATACCGGGAGCGCCCTGGGCGCCAAAGGTGACGGTGCCACCGTTCATGCCCAGTGCACCGATCGAATCGTTGCCGGTGAGTGTCCAGTTGGAGTTGCTGTTGACGTTCACGCTGTCGACATTGTCGAGGCGCCCGGTGAATTGTGAGAGGTTGTCCAGCGTGACAGTAGCGGTAGAGCTGCCATCGACCAGCACGTCCCCGGTTATTCTCCCTTGGTCGAAAACGAGATTGGCCGTGCTGTTATCCGCCACGCTGATGTTGCCATTCAGCGTGCTGTCGGCAACGGTCATGCTGGCGGTGGATGAGCCTTGAACATCCAGTAATCTGCCGTTGCCAGCGAGAACGCTGGAACCGTTGGAGACGACTATCGTGGCCTGAGTCCCGCGATCCACCAGAATCGCAGAACCGCTGACACCTTGCACCGTCGAGTTATCCAGCGACAAGGTAGGACCGCCCACGTTGGCAGCGTCATTGACCATCCGCACACCTGTCGCTTGACCGGTGATGGTCGTGCGCGCGGAAGCACTCACCTCGCCACCAAGGATATTTACACCTATGCCATCGCTGGCCGCGCCCATGATTTGCGTATTGCTCAATGACAGGGAACTCAGCCCTGTGACCTGTGACCCAATCAGTTGTCCACTGACCTGGCTATTGGACACCGTCACCTTGGATCCGCCAGCCGCGACACTGGAACGGTTGACCGCCAGCCCGATTTCATCACTGGTCACGGTCGTTTGATCAATGGTTGCCTGACTGCTGGTCACTGTTACCCCATCACCACCGTTGTTACCGACGATGGTGGCGCCATTGAGGTTTAACAACGATCCGGACTGCGCCGTGATCGATCGGGTATTGGCGCCGGAAGCGTTCAATACGCCATTGTTGCGCACCAGATAGTCGGTAGACGCAGCCGATGAATCGATATCCAGCGTGGTGTTATCGACGATAGTTGCCGAATGTGCAAAACCTGCGAAAAAAAAAACGGCCGGTAGGCAGAGCGATACTCCGAACCTGCCTGTTGGAAAAACGCGAACGTGTGATACATCCAACATGTTCATGATTGATTCACCTCAAAATAATTACAGGCCAAAGCAGCTCCGTAGCGTTAGCGGGCGTACATTAACGTTACCTACTCCCTGAAAATGTAGGAAAAGTCCTCAATACACATTAGAAAAGTCCTAGCGCTTGGTAATCCTTATAAGAAAAAGGGAGGCATTTAATGCCTCCCAGACTTCGAATATCAGATATCACACACTGATCCATCTCCCTTTTTCATGTGCACCCTGACAAGATGTCGCTGAGCTGGCACCGGGCGTCCGTCAATCATTGCCGTGTAAGTTATATCGCCCCACGCACTCTCCGTTGCCAAAATTTTCTGATAGGGAATTTTCACGATAAACCCGGCATTCGCTTCCTGTAACGATGGCGTATATGTGAACTTTTCTTCAGTACCAGGTTTTTTATTAGTACCTGCCGAATCGGTATAACCCTGATAAATAAATTCCAGTTCTTGATCGGCCAACTGCGGTTCACCAGGAGAAATCAGCACTTCTGCACATTTGACCAGTACCGGATCTGATCGCAGGGAGCCACAGTTGAACCAGTCTGTGAAGTCCGGATCAAGATGCTGAAATTTGATTTCAGGAACAACACCGGGCCGAATATTCACATCGACATCTCGGGGCAGTGAGCGGACCTCATTATCATTGATATCAGGGTTGGTAATTTTATAGGTGACTGGCAGCGGCTTACCGTTGCCGCCCGCGTCCACAACTTCCCAAAGAACATCGAACGTCAAATTCCCGGTTTCCGTACCGTCCAGTTCTATAACGCCACCTTGCGCCTGCGTGACCTCGACGCCTTTCCATATCAACGTCATGATGTCTTTATCTTTGACACCAGCAAAAACAGCTACAGTTACAGCGACATTATCAACCGAGTCGTCCGCCGTCAGAATGTTCGGGCCATTACCGCCCGTGCCTTGAACAGTAACCAGAGCCAGATTGGGATCCGGGTTTTCTCCACCGTCACCGTCTCCAGGCCGGCGCAGATCGACATCGACATCTTTTGCAGGCGCCGCTGTTCCTAATGGGAAGCGCAGGTTATGGCGTTTGATCCGATAACTGACGGCTACCTTTTTTGCATCCAGGTCGCCGTTGAATACATCCCGGTAAGGAATGTTCACATAGAAGGGAAAAGTATTGATTGTCTGCGCAGGTTGCACGATACCGTCATATGTCACTTCCAGCTGATCGATACCCTCCAGGTAGTTTGTGTACTCAGCCAGAATACCGACCCCCAGTGGCGCCTGAGCATCAGCCAGATCCACCAGTTTTGGAGCTGCGTCGTCATCAAAGAGCGGAATGCTGGGTTCCAGAAGCCCTTCGGGTGGGTCGGTCAGAGTGACATTAAGCTCGGTGTAATATTGTGGTGTATTGCGGTTCCCCTTACGGTCGCTGAGGTAATAAAAAACCGATCTTAAACCTTCCTCGGTACCGACCAGCGCGGGAGTCAATTCAAACGTGATCGCAGCTGTGGGGTCCGTTATGGTCAACTCGCCGACCAGCGTCGGGGTTGGCAAACTCGAGCCAAAATAGCACTCAACAAAGTCACCGAGCTTTTTACTCCCATAGTTCGGAATGGTGATCAATACAAAACCGTTATCATCGAGGTATTTTTTTGTAATACCATCTCTTTCCACTTCGGGGGGAACAGTCGCCCTGCCGAAAGCTACCGGTGGTGTTGTATCAATATTGATTTCAAGGGGTGTTACATCAGACGGATTACCACCGAAGTTCAACACATAACTCAGCTCATGAGGCCCCGGGGCCGATGTGTAGCCTTCAGGCAAAACAAGATCAAATTCGGTAGTACTTACATCAACGGGGGTAGTGAAAGGTACTCGAGTAGAACGTATATTGGTGCCGTCCCACATTAGTTCAAGAAATCCTTGAACATCGTTTGGATCATCCGCCTCAGCAAATCGCGGGATTTGTACCTTCAGAGGAAACCCTTGAAAGCTTGAATGCAGTTGGTTGGGACTATCATCCGTTTCATCATCCAGCAACGGATTATCCGGATGAAGTGTCGGTGGTAGGGCTGCAGCTTTCGGACTGCGAAAACGAACACCAAAAAAACGTTCGCGATTCTGCGCCGGTGTCAACGAGTGAAAACTTGTCATCTTTTATCATCCTCTCAGCAACTTGATTGACTGACACAGGGCAAACAGCCGCTTTGCCAGAGCTTTTACACAATGACTGCATGGGTTAAACAGAATTTAAATAGAACCTGAAACCAACTTCGACCAATACAGCGCCAGCACTTCTACAACTTATTCTTCACAAAGATCGTTATCAGGACCACACACTTCACCACTCGGCAACGTTCGATTGATGATGACAAACTCAGGTTTTGAATTGCCGATGCCACCGTTAGCTTTTCTCAGGTGATAACTACACAGCGCCGAGCCATTGTTTACCATTGGCGCAATCAGGCGCTCGTAATCACTGACGTGCACATCAAAACCTTCACGAGCCTGAGCGGCAGTGAGTTTTGTCTCGAATGTGTCGTAGGTTCCGTCAATCGGCTCGGTCCCATTCAGACCGAAACACCCCTGCCAGGACAATTCGACGATATCGTCTTCATCAAAGGCTGCATTGCCTTCCATACGCACCCAGACTCCTTCCCATAGCCTGGGTTTGGCACAGCAATGAAGTATTCCTTGCTTGCTTGCATGCGGAAAGATCGGCTCCGGCAAGTTCTCGATCACGATGATCGCCACTTCAACGGCCGTCACATCAGCCTGCTGCAGATTCACACCATTACTGGTGGTGTACCAAGTCAGCAGCGAGGGATTGACTTTGTCCTGTTCGATTGCCTCCCACGGAATGAGGAACCTGATCGGCTTACCGGCGACGTCACCGGATTCAACCTCGTACTCGGCGACTGGTGTGCCGATTGCGCCCCAATAGAGGAAGAGCTTTTCACCTGGCACCGGAGAGTCATACAGGGCCAGATGTGCCTCGGCCGGCTCACCGAAATCGACGGTTAACAGCTTGTTCCGTTGTTTCGATTTGGCACCGTAAACTTCCAGCCGGGCCAATGTCGTATTCAACAAGGCCGGGGCGTTGGCATGATCCTGCCCGGCGACTGTCAGATTCACCAGCACTCGCGTTTCGGCAGATGGCAAGGTCGGTGTGCCGCCACGCAGAATGCGGTAGCTCACTCGAACGTCCAATGGTCCTGGCCCATCTGCCATCAAGGTCAGCCATGGCACGGTAGCGACTTGCGGAAACTTGCCAGGATCGACGTCAAGCGCGGCCAGATCATGCCCGTTCCACTGGATCAGGACCTTGTCGGAAGGATCCGGGTTCTCATACGTATCAATTTCGACAGTGACAGCCCGCTGATTCACCGCGCCTTCACGCGCATGTTGACGGTCAATCAAGCCACGGGCTGACAACGGCACTCTCGGCGGTTTGAGAATGCCCGGAGCCGGATTCAAATTGACAAAAACCGCCAAAAGCGTTGAGCGCGGCCCGCGATTTCCCGCCCAGTCACGGAGCCGATAGTAAACGTAGCGTTGCCCGGGACCACGTCCACGAATATCTGCCTCATACATCGTGATGATCAGACGCTTCTGATCGATGTCTTGCTGGCTGAACGCTTGCTCACGAATTTCGGTTTCCGAATCCGGTGGATCGGGGTCGTCTGTCCAGTAATAGATCGCACGATCCCTGGCTTTGACGTCGACATACAGCGGTACCTGGAACCGGACTTCGCCATACCGGGAGAGGTAGTCGTCAGTGATATCGCCTGTGACATCCAGCATGATCAGACGATCGGGTTCCTGATTATCGTTCGGCGGCGATCTGTCGACGGTGACTCGCTTAATCGCCGAGTCCAACGGGTTGCCACCGTAGTTGACTCTGTACGACAGGGAATAAGTGCCGGGATCCAGCTTGTCTCGCGGGACGTTAAGCGTCTTCTCTCCGGGGGAATCGAACTCCTGACGAAAGACCTCGGTGAACGGACCGCCTGCCAGTACCCAACTGACAATTACGATGTAAGGGATGGGATCAGTAAAAGGAGTGCTCCAGTCAGGAACGATAACCGTCAGGTCATCTGCCAAAGCGGCACGCGGCAGCAGCCCGTCGAGACTCTCCTTTCCGTCTTCGTCCTTGAGGATGGCAGGTACGCTTGGCACCTCAAGCAGCTCATCATTCCTGTGTTCAGAGCGTGTCATTGAACGAACTCCCTCGCATCAAACCAAGCAGGACATGGGCAAATGACCAAGGAATCTATGGGTCCTTGCTGTGATTGATTTAACGACGCTGGAAGCGTCCTGCCTACTGTCAGAAATTACAGGTATTGCTACCGCTCGTCGGAATCAGTGCTCATGCGTGGGGGAATTAAACAGGTGCGTTTATCAGAAACGTGCGGACAACGAATCGAGCTATATGACCTCGCGTCAACGCCTGCAGCAACGATGGCAGCGCCAATGATTCCAGGAGCCTCACCATGATCAAACCCACACCCAACCCGCCCGAAACCGACCGTGCCCTCAACCATTACCTCCGCACGCCCTGCTGCCGGCCTCGCAACGCCGAACGCTGCTGGGGCTTGCGCAATTGATCATGCTCGGGGAGCTGGCGATGAGTCGGGTGCTGGATAATCTGGAGTTGCCGGGGTGAAGCAGGGATCGAGAATCCCTGCTGATTGATCGGGTGACAGTCATGGCCCCTTCGCGAGCAAGCTCGCTCCCACGGGTATCTGCGCAGATCACAAATCCCTGTTGCACCGTCAGACTTGCTCGCGAAGGCTGACTGACAGGCAATGCATCTCTACAGACAGAAAAAACCCGCCGCCCCGGTTGAACGGGACGGCGGGTTTTGTCGTTACAGGCGTCGTTTACACCGTGTCCACCTTCAACGAATGATCATTCAGCATGCCGCTGATGATCGTCGCCGTGTCATGCCCACCGGCAACCACGCCACCAGCCCCTGGCGTCACACCGTAGTGGCTGGCGAGGTTGACGCCGGCCAGGTCGATGGTCTGGTTTGGCGTGGCGCCGGCCATGGCGCTGACGTCGATGCTGGTGAGCACCGAGGCGCCGCTGCCGCTGACGGTGAAGTGCAGGTAGTCATCCAGTGAGGCGGTGGTGCCGTTTTCACCTTGCAGCAGTTGCGACAGGTCGAGTTTGTCGGTGCCGGGGGTGAAGTCGGTGATCAGGTCGTGGCCGCTGTTGCCCTTGAGCCACTGGAAGGTGTCGGCCCCGGCGCCACCGGTCAGGGTGTTGTTGCCCATGCCGCCAATCAGCAGGTCGTCGCCACCGCCACCGTTGAGGATGTCGTTGCCGAGGCCACCGTTGATCACGTTGTTATTGTTATCGCCGGTGAGGGTGTCATTGAAGTTCGAGCCGACGAGGTTTTCGATGCCGGTCAACGTATCGGTGCCGGCGCCCAGGGTGTTTTGCGCACCGAGCAGGCCGAGGTTGACCGTGACCCCGGCCGTGGCGTGGGCGTAGCTGGCGGTGTCGCTGCCAGTACCGCCGTCGAGCAAATCGTTGCCCGGGCCGCTATAGAGCAAGTCGTTACCGGCGCCGCCGTGCAACTCGTTGTTGCCTGAGCCTGCGGTGAGCACATCGTTGCCGTCGCCGGCGTTGATGATGTTGTCGCCGCTGCCGGCCACCAGCACGTCATCCCCCGCGGTGCCGGTGAGGGTGTGGCCGTCCTGATAGCTGATGCTGACGTTGGCGGTGTCGCTGCCGCCATGGTTGTCGTTGGCGGTGTAGCTGCCGTGGAAGTCCGGGGTGATGTCATGCGCCCCGGCGTAGTTGAGGGTCATGGTCAGCTGATAGTTTTCCGCCGCGTTGGGGTTACCGCCGCCGGTGGGGTTGGTGATGTTGGTGATGTGGATCTGGTAGACCCCGTCCGACGTCGCGGTGAGGGTTTGCCCATCTGCCAGCGCGATGTAGGCGCCACCGTTGATCGAGTACTCCATGCTGACTTGACCGGCCGCCAGGTTGTGATCGAGGTTGAGGGTTTCGCCCTGGCGCAGGTTGACGGTGATGCGGTCTTCATCGTTGGCGTTGCTGTTGGTCACCGCACCGAGATAGCCACTGACCACCAGCACAGCAGTCATGGTCGCAGCGTTGGCACTGAACGAACTGCGCACGTTGGCCAGGTTCTGGTTGGCGGCGGTGTTGACGTTGGTGCCGGTGAAGTTGATCGCCCCGGTGCCGGTGAAGTCCGCCGCTTTCGAGATCCAGCCGGTGTTGAAACTGGTGGGCGTAGCGTTGAGCGTATCGCCGTTCGGATCGGTGTCATTGGCCAGCAGCAGTTCGCCCGGTACGACAATATTGCCAGAGAGCACGTTGGTGATGACGTGGTCGTCCACCGCCACTGGCGGCGCGTTGGGGATCACTTTCACGGTCAGCGTCGAGCTGGCGAGATCGCCGTCGTTGTCGCTGAGGGTAAAGCCGATGTTCTCGGTAATCACCACCGCCGTGGTTTTCTGCGAGGTGTAGGTGTAGTCGCCGCTGTCGAGATTGATCAGCAGTGTGCCGCCGTTATTGGTGGCGATGCTCAACGTGTTGTTGGCGGTGTTGAAGGTGCCGTGATTGATGCCGCCACTTGGCGTCAGCGAGCCTTGGCCGCTGAGGGCTTTCGGGTCGTAGGTGTAGGTGGTGCCGTCGACCACGATGGATTTGATGAAGCCGCCATCGGCGCCGAAGGTGCCGCCCTCGCCCAGCAACGAACCAGTGACCGGCGCGCCCTGCACAGTGCCCGACAGCACCGAGTTGAGTTGATTGAGGTCGGTGACCACCACCGCATTGGTGTTGGTGTGGCTGATGCCGTCATACGCCAGCGGGTCGAGGTTGGCGTTGCTCACGCCGCTGCCGAGGCCGATCGCGTAGTTCTTGATGTTGTTGGCATCGAGGAAGTTTTTCAGCGCGGCTTCGTCAGCGGCGTTGATGTCGCCTTCGTTGGGTTTGCCGTCGGAGAAGAAGTAACCGACGTTCTGTGCCCCGGTGAGTTTGCCCGAGGTGTTGAACGCGGTTTGCATGACCGCCACCGCAGCGTCGTAGTTGGTGCCGCCACCCGCCGACAGGCTGGCGAGAATCGTCTTCGCGGTCGCCACATCGACCCATACCGACGTTCTGTCAGTGGCGTTGCTGCTGAAGGTGACGAGCTGGACTTTGACATCGCCAAGGTCGTCGTACTTGTCGAGCAAGGCACTGATCGCCTGCTTGGCCAGGTCCAGCCGCGACAGGCCCGGCACACCCGAGGCGTCGGCCATACTGCCGGAGATATCAAGAACGATGAGCAGGTTGGAATCGATCTCCACTGCCGCCACCGAACGATCCGAGGCCACGGCTTTTGGCACGTCATCAACGATGTTCACCACAAGGGTGCTGGTGGTGCTGTTGCCCAGTGCATCGGTGGCTTTGTAGGTGAAACTTTCGCTCAGCGTGTTCGCCCCGTCGTTGGCGTTCGGGGTGGTTTTCGGTGCAGAAGTCAGCGTGTAGGTATAGGTGCCGTCGGCATTGAGTTGAATCTGCCCGTAGCTGCCGGTGGCGCTGCCGACCAACGTGTAAGTGATCGCGCCCGTACCGCCGGTAACTGCGCCGACCAGCGTGCCGGTCGCGGTTTCACCGGTGTTGGTCGGATCGCTGCCGGTGACCGTACCGGCGGCCAGATCCTGGCCGTCCTTGCTCAGGTCGAGGGCTTTTTCATAGACCGTTACGTCCTGATCGACCGAGGCTACCAACTTGCTGTCGGCAACGTTGATGGTGATTGTCGTGGTGCTTTCATCGCCGTCGCTGTCACGGATGGTGTAGGTGAAGGTGTCAGTGGCGCCCGGTGGGCTCACCGAGTTCGGGTTGCTGTGATAGACGGCGTTGCCGGCCGCATCGAGGGTCAGATAACCGAAGTTGCCATTGATGTTGCTGTTGAGGCCGCCAATGGCCGAAGTGCCGGTATTACTGCCGGCGCGCACGCCGACCACTGTCGCCGCGCCATCGGCACCACTGACGTCATTGCCGAGCACGCTGACATTGAGCGTGCCGCCCTCGGCCACCGAGCCGGTGTCGGGTTTGGCGGTCGGCAGGTCATCGATGATGTTGACGTTGATCTGGCCGTTGGCGGTGCTGCCATCGGTATCGGTGGCCACCACGTTGAAGTTCTCGGTGAGGCTGTTGGCACCGTTGGCGGTCGGGTGGGCTTCGTTGTCGACCAGGGTGTAGCTGTAACTGACCACACCGGTGGCCGGGTTGTAACCGGTAACGGTGAAGGTGCTGCCCAGCGGCGAAACCACCGATTGCGGGAAGCCTGCAGCGACACCGTTGGTCACCACGGCGATGCCGCCGACGGTGAGGGTTTGCAGACCATCGAGCGCAGTCACGGTGAAGGTGCCGCTCTGGGTCAGCGCCGGGGTGTCGGGGCTGGTGCCGTCGCTGAGGTTTTTCTCGTAGACGGTGAGTTCGCCGCCATTGACGTCGAGGCCGTTGAGCACCACCGGATCGTCGTTGTTGTGGATGTTCAGCACCAGGTTGGCAGTGCTGGTGTCGCCATCGGCGTCGGTCAGGGTGTAGGTGAACGTCTCGGTGCCGTTGCCGCCGCCGTGCAGGTTTTTGAAGTCGCCATCGTTGGGGTTCAGCGTGTAGGTGTACGTGCCGTTGGCGTTGAGCACGAGCGTGCCGTAAGTGCCGGTGAACGTGCCGGCGGTGATCGGCCCCGCATTCGGTCCGGTTGCGACCACGTCGGCGCCTTGCACATCGTTGGTCAGCACATTGCCGGTCAGGGTCAGTTGCGTTTCCGAAGCGCTGTTGGCGTTGCTGTCGTTCACAGCTTTTGGCACGTCATCGACGATGCTGACGACAATGGTGCTGGTGACGATGTTGCCGAGCGAATCGGTGGCCTGATAGGTGAAGGTTTCGCTCAGGGTGTTGGCGCCGTCGTCGGCATGTGGCGTGGTGGTCGCCGGCGAGGTCAGCGTGTAGGTATACGTGCCGTTGGGGTTGAGGACGATTTGCCCGTAGTTGCCGGTGGCACTGCCAACCAGCGCGTAACTGATCGCACCGACTGCCCCGGTGACCGAGCCGACCAACGTGCCAGACGCGGTTTCGCCGGAGCTGGTCGGGTCGCTGCCGGTGACTGTACCGGGCGCCAGATCCGCGCCGTCCTTGGTCAGGTCCAGTGCTTTCTCGAAGACGGTGACGTCGGTGTCGCTGGTCGCGCACAGCTTGCTGTTGGCGACATCGATGGTGATGGTGGTGGTGCTTTCATCACCGTCGGAATCGCGCACGGTGTAGGTGAAGACATCCACTGCGCCCGGGCCGTTCACGACGTTGGGATTGCTGTGATAGACCGCGTTGCCGTTGGCGTCCAGGGTCAGGTAGCCATAGGTGCCGTTGATGTTGCTGTTGAGGCCGCCGATGGCCGAAGTCGAGGTGTCGGCGCCGGCGCGCACGCCGACCACTGCACCGGTTACGGCCGGACCGTCGGCGCCACCAATGTCGTTGTTCAGCACGTTGCCGCTGACCGTGCCGCCCTCCGCCACCGATGCGGCGTCAGGATGGGCGCTCGGCAGATCATCGACGATGTTGACGTTGATCTGGCCGTTGGCGGTGCTGCCATCAGTGTCGGTGGCGACGACGTTGAAGTTCTCGGTGATGCTGTTGGCGCCGTTGGCGTTTGGATGAGTTTCGTTGTCGACCAAGGTGTAGCTGTAACTGACCACGCCGGTGGCGGGGTTGTAACCGGTAATGGTCAACGTGCTGCCGAGCGGCGTGACGATCGATTGCGGGAAGCCTGCGGCCACGCCGCCGGTGACCACGTTGATGCCGCCCACGGTCAGGGTTTGCAGACCGTCGAGGGCGGTGACGGTGAAGGTGCCGCTCTGGGTCAGCGCCGGAATGTTGGGGCTGGTGCCGTCGCTGAGGTTTTTCTCGTAAACCGTCAGTTCGCCGCCGTTGACGTCAAGGCCATTGAGGTAGACCTGATCGTCATTGTTATGGATGTTCAGCACCAGGTTCGCGGTACTGGTATCACCGTCGGAATCGGTGATGGTGTAGGCGAAGGTTTCCGTGCCGTTGCCGCCGCCGTGCAGGTTTTTGAAGTCGGCGTCGTTGGTGTTCAGCGTGTAGGTGTAAGTGCCGTTGGCATTGAGCACCAAGGTGCCGTAAGTACCGGTGAACGTGCCAGGGGTTACCGGCCCAGTCGGTACGCGATCCGCACCTTGCACGTCGTTGGTCAGAACGTTGCCGGTCAGGGTCAGCAAGGTTTCCGATGCGGTGCCGGTGTTGCTGTCATCCACGGCTTTTGGCAAATCGTCGACGATGTTCACGTCGAGGGTGGCATTGGCGGTGGTGCCGTTGTCATCGACCACGGTAACGGCGAACTGCTCAGGCAGATTGTTCGCACCGTTGGCGTTTGGATGCGCTTCGTTATCGGCCAGGGTGTAGCTGTAGCTGACCACGCCGGTGGTGGCGTTGAAACCGGTGATGGTCAGCGTGCTGCCCAACGGCGTGGTGACCGATTGCGGGAATCCTGCGGCCACACCGTTGGTGACGACAGCGATGCCGCCGACAGTCAGCGTCGTGACGCCATCGAGTGCGGTGATGGTGAACGTGCCGCTCTGGGTCAGCGCGGTGGCATCCGGTGCGCTGCCGTCAGTGAGGTTTTTCTCGTAGACGGTGAGTTCGCCGCCATTCACGTCAAGGCCGCTGATGACCACTGGATCGTCGTTGTTGTGGATCTGCAGAACCAGATTCGCGGTGCTGGTATCACCGTCCGAATCGGTGATGGTGTAGGCGAAGGTCTCGGTGCCGTTGCCACCGCCGTGCAGGTTTTTGAAGTCGGTATCACTGGTGTTCAGCGTGTAGGTGTACGTGCCGTTGGCGTTGAGCACCAGCGTGCCGTAAGTCCCGGTGAAAGTACCTGGGGTTACCGGCCCAGTCGGTACGCGATCGGCGCCTTGCACATCGTTGGTCAGGACGTTGCCAGTCAGGGTCAGCAAGGTTTCCGATGCGGTGCCGGTGTTGCTGTCATCCACGGCTTTTGGCAAATCGTCGACGATGTTCACGTCTAGCGTGCCATTGGCGGTGGTGCCGTTATCGTCGACCACGGTGACGGCGAAT